>CAYROI010000078.1:0-9361 GCA_964425835.1 uncultured Methylococcaceae bacterium | reverse complement strand
TGAGGACCTTGTGCTTGTTGCCCACCTTGAGGACCTTGTGCTTGTTGCCCACCTTTACCTGCAGCTAATACAGAACCTACAGATAAGATTGCCAACACACTGGCTGCTAATATTTTCATTTTCATTGCTACTCTCCTAATTGAACCAAGATTTTTAGAAATTGGTCTTTGATTACGAAACAAAAACGCTTCAAGAACAATTCTATTTGTTTGTCCATATTAAAGCACGTAAAAAATATAAAAAATGCGTTTGAACTCACAAAACAATATTATTAACTTATTACTACAACGATAAATTAGTATCCCATTGCTCTAATTCACCTAAATCAGCGAGTCTACTAAAAGGTGCGCCAAAAACATAAAGACGACCGTTTTTTGACCCTAAATAAATATTCGTCTCAGAATAATAAGCGCATGAGATTATTTTGATTATCATCGCTTATAGTTGCTTGGTAAATAGAGTGATGTGGAAAACTTATAAAAAGTAACATAAAAATTTTAGAATAAAATAGGTTAAAAAACCCATTTTATTGTGTTATTTGACAGATATTTATCATTCTAAAGAATCCTGTTATCTCAAATAAAGCTTTAATCATTACGATTAACTAAGTTGGAACATTACTTGCTCTACTGAACCCTGAAGATTAGATAAATATTAATTTAACAGGAATAACCAATAATGAATAAATTTGCAATAATTTTAGCAACCAGTGTTTTCGTTTTTTCAACGAATCTATTAGCTTCTGATAAAGCAAATCTTAACGAAATGGCTACAGATGAGGCATCTAGTGTTGTATTTGGAGACCCTGATGGGACGGGAATTGGCTATGAATGGACCATTAAAATGCCGCATCACGGTTCTGTTGAAATTTTGGGGAGTGTCGGTGGTAGAAGTTCTTTTGAACCACAGTTCCAAGCCCCTAATTTTGGTTGGACACAGACCTCTGATTGGGTAGCTCTTGAATTAATCGCTGATGCAGTTCTTGAAATTAAAGTCTCACGTCAAGAAGGCTTTTATGAAATGAAAGTCGATAGAAAAGTTGGTAGTAAAAGCTATGTCACCGCAGGGGCTGAATTATACCCTGCATTATCACTCTATGAAGGTTGGGATAGTACGACAGAAAAAGAAAAAGGACGTTTTAATCCTGCGGGAAATTTTTGGTCAACAATTAAATTTAAGGCAGCAGAATACTCAAAACTAGGTGAAACAACAATAACTTATCGTACCCATTTACCTGCAGGTAAATATTCAGTGAATATTGGCGGTGTTAATGCACTCTATTGTGCTGAAACTGAACCTTGTTATAATGGCTTACATGGCTATCATGCAACCTTTACAACCTCTCATATGAAGATGAAGGGAAGTGCTGAAGATAACCACGATGACGGATAACATGCAGCAGGACATAAGCCACAATAATCCAACTAATTTCAACCTAGGAAATAAATATCCTTTACCACCGATAGTGGTGAGGTCTTCCCTTTCAGTTTACCCAATACAGAACAAGCACCTTAATTTCTACCTAAAACCTTTTGATATAGTCCCTTATAACTTAGAATAATAATTTCATTATCTACTAATACAGGGCTATAACGCAATGAAATCTACTCTTTTTATTCTATTCGGCTTGGTTTCTGTGACAGGAAACTGTTTAGCTGATGCAAGCTATGATGCAGAAGCCAATCGGCTAACCATTCCTTTTGTTCGTTATCAAGAACAACTTTATCGGGCGGATTTAAAATTTCTACCGCCTGATAAACTTAAATTAGAACAAGCTATTCCACATACTAAGAATGTACCGAATACCGCATTAGTCCCTGTTGATAGCAATTTAAACTTTCATGTTTCAAATGTGACCGTGGGTACAGATAATTATGCAGCTAATTTACACTATTTAGGTAATAGTCTTTTTCAAATTAATAACTTGCTGAAAGTAACTAACACGCCTTTGGGTGAAACCAAGTTTACTTCCCAACACTTTAGTGGTTCAGGTGTTTGCGCGCAATGTCATAATGAATTGCAAGATAAAACAGGAAAAGATGTGTCAATTGTTTCAACTTGGGAAACTACGATGATGGCGAACTCAAGTCGTGATCCATTTTGGCAAGCAAAATTTAAAAGTGAATTAAATAGAACCCCCCAATTAAAAAGTGTTATTCAAGATAAATGCACCCGTTGTCATACACCGATGGCAAATGAAGAAGCGAAAAAACAACAAGAAGGGGTACAAGCGGTCTTTGGTGAGGGCATTCTCAATCCGAGTAATCCTTATTTTCATTTGGCAGCCAATGGCGTAAGTTGTTCTTTATGTCATCAAATTTCACCGAACGCCCCTTTTGGTACAGATGCCGCGTATTCAGGTCATTTTGCTATTGACACTTATCCAACAAATACCGATCGTCTTATTTACGGCCCTTATAAAGATGTAAATACTCGCCCTATGCAACGCATAGCAGAATTTACCCCTGTTTATAGTGAGCATATCAAAAAATCTGAATTATGTGCCAGTTGTCATGATTTAACCACCCCTTATACCGATGAAAAGGGAGAAATTTTAAGTCAAACGGTTACTGATGAGTTTCCAGAGCAAATGCCTTATAGCGAATGGTTGCATAGTGACTTTTCCAAGGAAAAAACTTGTCAACAGTGTCATATGGAACGTGCCGATGGGGTTGCAATTGCGAGTCGCCCTTCAAATAACCCAAAACGTGATGATTTTGCTCAACACAATTTCTTAGGCGCAAATCGCTTAATGATGTCGATTTTACAAGAATATCGTGAACCATTGGGCGTTACCGCTACTGATTTTTCAACCAGTATTGCGAAAGCAGAAACCTTACTAAAAGAAGCGGCTAAATTAGAAATAACGCAGCCTTTATTACAAAACGGTATGTTACAGTTTAATGTAAATATTGCCAGTGAAACAGGGCATAAACTGCCTTCAGGTTATCCCTCAAGACGCGTTATTTTACATGTTACGGTAAAAGATAAAAATGAAAAAATTGTCTTTGAAACAGGAAAAGTCAATAACGATGGCAGTGTGGTCGGGTTAGATTCCGATCAAGACCTCACACAATACGAACCGCATTATCAACAAATTGAATCCCCAGATCAAGTGCAAGTTTATGAAGCAGTAATGCAAGATTATAAAAATCAAGTAACGCACACGCTCTTACGTGCAAAAAGTTATGTGAAAGATAACCGCTTATTACCTAAAGGGTTTGATAAAACAACCGTACCCGAGAAGGTAAAAGTAAAAGGACTTGCCGCGACCGATGAGAATTTTATTGGCGGCAGTGATAGTATTGCCTTTTCGCTTAAAAATTTACCTGAATCAATCTACACCGTGGAAGCAGAATTAATTTATCAAACCATAGGTTATGCTTTTGCACAGGATTTATTTAAAGAACAAGATCATGAAGTCACACGATTTAAACAAATGTTTGACGCATCGTCATTAAAATCAACCCCTATGGGGAAAATAGTTGCTCAAGTAACGACAAAATAGGCATAATTTAATACTTGTGATAGGTGTCTCTTTTTTGCAAACACCTATCTTTTTGTTCTTGAAATTGTTTGATATAAGCTTCAAAACGATTTTGGGTATTAATTAAAACCGTAACCCCCTCAAAAGCTGTCATTAACGCTTGTAATAAATCATTAGCAGAATCCATATATTCATGGACTAACCTATTCCTAAGTGATCTTATTTCAATCCATTCTTCGGTAGAATTTATCCAACCTATTTTTTCTGCACGAAGTAGATTATCTAATTGAGAGCCTATTGGCTCAAGGCTGACACGTAATAAAGCAGGCAATAACTTATCACCTAGCGTATCTTGTAAACGGCTAAACCTTGAAACAAAAGCATCTAGCATCTCACTTGATTCTACATTATTTTCAAGTTCTTCAATCCAATCTAAATTAGGTTGAAGTGCTTTGATTCTATTGCTAGTCAGACTAAGATGCTTCACTTCCTTTTCGGTCAATAAGCGTAATTGTTCAACGATAAACCAACTATTTTGTTGTGATGCCTGCTTCATAAAATAATGCCCTGCTTCATTGCTTGTTGATGAATAGGTTTGATAGCAGTCAAACTATCTTTAATTAAAATATCCACTTTCCGTCCCCCTAATTTAATATAAAGACGCGCGGCAAGTTTACACTCAAGCTGAACACGGTTTTTTATAATAATCGGAGATTCTATTAACAAATCTATATCCCCTCCGCGTTGACTCGCATCTACTCGACTACCAAAAAGTAATATCTGACAATTTGCACCCAGTAAATTTAGCACTTCTGTTTTTATAATTGCTTGTATCTTAGGGGTTAATCTCATTTTTATAGTAATCAATCATCGTTTGAAAAATAGCTAAAACTTCCCCTATTTCAACCAAGTAATATTTTTTGGTATCAATAAATAAAACATTATTTTCAAGTTTCAAAAATAACCAGTCATCTCCCGTAGTCACACAACCATAGAGAGAAAAAGTTTTGTGACCTTTATTCTCATTAAATTGTCTTGCGGCAATTAATTGCGCGCCACATTGGGCAATGCCTATTTCAGTATCATTTTTTTTAGCTTCAACCACGGACATAATCGGATAATTTAAACTAAACGAGGCTATATCTTTAGCTAAAATAAAATCACATTCGCCTTTTAATCCTAATTCTTCATTAACATTGAGATTTTCACCTGAATAAATAGTGAAAAACTTATTATTACGTTGCCGTAACTCAGCAAGGATTGGAAAAATAATCATTTCTGATTTGGCTTTTTCACTTCTTATGGGTAATTCTACGTTCATTGCTAAGGTCTGTTTAAGCCATTGACTAGGATCAAGTGGTAGTAAATCAGAAAATAAAGGTTTAATTTGATTCGAAACCCCTAATAAATCCTCAATATCATCTAAACTAAAATCACTGTAAGCCATGTTTTTAAATTTAAACCCGTTGCAAAATAGCTTGCCATAACGCTTGATAAGCCTCAACTGAACGCCCTTTTTGTGTATAAGCACCTAGAGGCATTCGTTTAATCCCCATTTTTTCTATATCACTGGCATAAGGAATGATAATATCTAACAGTTCTTTATGGTGTTTACCTGAGGAGGCAATAAGGTCTTGATGCATTTTTTTTCGCAGGTCTGCCATTGAGAAAAAAGCAATCAATTCTAAGTTTTGTAACTGATTCTCTTTAATAAATTTTTTTAATTGTTCCAACGTTCTTAACGATAATGTTGTTGGAATAATCGGCGATAATAAAATATCAGCGGCTTCAAAAACAGCTTCAGATAATAAGGAAATATTAGGCGGACAATCTAAAAATACATAATCATATTCATCGGCTAAAGGCTTGAGTAATTTTTGTAACCGTTGGGTTGGTTTTTTTCTTTCATCTAAAACTAAATCAAGATTTCTAAATGAAAAATCAGCAGGCAATAAATCCAAAAAATCAAAATCTGTGCCTTTAATTAATCCATCTAATTCACGTTTACCTGCAATTAACGCTTTACTGCCGCCTTTGACTTTCGGTTTTATCCTAAAATAATAACTACTTGCGCCTTGTGGGTCTAAATCCCAAACTAAGGTTTGATAACCATTTTTTGCGGCAAGATAAGCTAAATTAACCGTTGTCGAAGTTTTTCCAACCCCGCCTTTAATATTATAGGTCGCAATAACTTTCATTTTATCTCCCTTGTCTGAATTACAAATAATGATTTAAAAATCGCTTGATTTGAAGGGGCTATAAATTCCACAAAATGGGCGGCAAAATCATTACGCGCCTGGCAACGTTTTTCATCTAGTTTTTGTACTAAAACCCCCATCGCTAAGAATGTCGGTGTAGAAACGGATTGCAAACGCATCATTTCTTCACTAAATTTTCGCAGGGCATCTTCTTGAACTTCATAATCTTGAAAATCACCTAAGACTTCTTGAAGACCTTTGAGTGATTTAATCAGGGTTTTAATTTTATTTGTTGGGTATAAACTTTGGAAAAACTCCATTAAATATCGTAACTTTTTACAAGTTTTTCTTAAATCATGTAAAGCTTGTGCAGGTGTTTGTTCAGTAATGTCTGCCCCTTCTTTTAGTATTCGTTGATAGACTTTCCAGATTCGGCTGTCTGCTAATTGTTTGATGGTTAATGCGGTATTTTCAGTGGGGGGTTGTTCTAAATAATCTTCCCATTTATCTAAGGTTTGCAAATATTTTTTTGAGGTTAATTTTTTAACCAGCTCTTTTTGAGCAATCATTTGTTTAGCTTGTAAAAAGTCTTTTAAGGGGTTTAAATCCTCGCGCATTGACTTTGGTAAGCTGGCTTTATACCCATCAATATTTAATAAATAAACATCCAAATCACGCGTTAAACTGGTAATGCGTCCAAGCCATGCAAAATATTGACTGTAATAGTTATTTATATTACTAGGTAAAAGTGCCTTAAATTGACTTAATCCTGAACGTGTTCGCCTAATCGAAACTCTAAAATCATGCAAGAATTCAGAGTCAACCGCATCAATTGTACCTATTTCATTAATTTTAATGGTATTGAGCAAAGTTTTATAAATAATCCGAATGCCTTTATCTGCTGACATGCTCGGTTTAAGTTGAAGTTTTAACTTAGAACTATAGTCTTTAGGTTTCCGTCCTTGGCTTTTTAAAGCGGCTAATAAAATAGGTTTACGAGTGACTATTAAAGCGTATTGTTTCACTAACAATTCATGACAATTAATTACGGCTTTGTCATACCCTTTAATCGGTTGAATGGTCAATCTGCATCTAAAGTTGTTGTAGTCTTCAATCAGTAAGCGAGCAATTGTTTTTTGATCTTTATTAAGGATATTGAGCTTGTAGACTTGTAATTCTAATGTGGTCAATAAAAGTAATGTCCGCATTTCTAATAGATTGCGTAATTTATCTGAGAGTGTGCTGATGGGCAAATCATCGGCAAAGCTAGGCGGTTTGTCAATCACAGCTGAGGCAATAATCTCTGTGGTGGTAGTTTTCTTTAAAACTAAAGCCGTTGTTTGTTTTGATTGATTAAATTCACAAATTAAATTGGCATCATAAAGCCGCCAGTCAAAGCTATCATAAAAACTTTTTTGCGCGTCATATTGTTGAACGAGTTCGCAGGGTATTTTTTTAGTTAATTTAGCAATAAATTTTTCTGCGGTTAAATTGGCAGGAAATTCAAAAGAGAGTGCGATTTTTGTCATAATAATATTTTTTGAACCATTTAACTACGTAGGGTGAGCTAAGCCCACTCTACGTAATAATTATTAATATTTTAGGATAATAATGGGGCAATCACTAAAGAAACCACAGCCATTAATTTAACCACAATATTTAAAGCAGGACCTGAAGTATCTTTAAATGGATCACCGACAGTATCCCCACAAACAGCGGCTTTATGTACGTCAGAGCCTTTACCCCCATGCGCGCCCCCTTCGATTAATTTTTTAGCATTATCCCATGCACCGCCCGCATTTGCCATAAACAATGCCATTAATACACCTGCTAGTAATGAACCTGCTAATAATCCCCCTAAAGCTTCTTCACCTAAGATAAAGCCAACTAAAACAGGCGTAGAGATCGTAACGACCCCTGGCAAAATCATTTCTCTCAGGGATGCTTTTGTTGAGATTTCTATACAACGGCTAGAATCAGGTTGCGCTTTACCTTCCATTAATCCTGGAATATCACGAAACTGGCGGCGAACTTCTTCAACCATATCTTGTGCCGCTTTCCCAACAGAATCCATAGTCATTGCAGCAACAAGAAAAGGGACTGTACCCCCAATAAAAAGTCCAACAACAACCAATGGGTTCAATAAGTCAATCGTGGCTAATCCTGCGGCGGCAGCATACGCTGAAAATAATGCCAAAGCCGTTAAGGCAGCAGAGCCAATCGCAAAACCTTTACCCACAGCGGCAGTCGTATTACCAATCGCATCTAATGAGTCGGTGATTTTACGTGTTTCTTCCCCCAGTTCTGCCATTTCGCTGATCCCACCTGCATTATCAGCAATAGGACCATAACCATCAACAGACATGGTAACCCCTGTTGTTGCTAACATACCGACCGCTGCAATTCCAATACCATATAAACCTGCCGAATAATAGGCTAATAAAATCGCCGCCGCAATGCCTAACACAGGAAGAACAACAGAACGCATTCCAATTCCTAATCCTGCAATAATATTCGTTGCAGGCCCGAATTTAGAAGCTTGTGCAATCGCTTCAACAGGAGATTTTGAGGTATAAAAATCAGTGACACGACCAATAAAAATACCGACTAATACACCGCCTAATACGGCATAAAAAGGGCCTAAAACTGGCGTGACGCGATCCCCTAAATCAAATTGTATCCCGGCAGAAATAACCAGCGGTAATGCGAATAATAAAAATAATCCCGCCGCAATCCAAGTCACAGCTTCCAGCGCATGAGAAGGATTAAAGTCTTTAATTTTTTGCATAGCAATTACGCCAATCGCTGAGGCAATTAAACCCACAACAATAAAAGCTAAAGGCAGTAATAATGCTTTTGCTTGCATACTTTCTTCAACAAAATTAGTCGCCGCGGCTGCAATTGCGATGGTTGCAACGACCGAACCAACATACGATTCAAATATATCAGCCCCCATTCCTGCGGTGTCACCCACATTGTCACCGACATTATCAGCGATAGTCGCAGGGTTTCTTGGGTCATCTTCTGGGATTCCAGCTTCCACTTTTCCTACTAAATCCGCACCGACATCCGCAGCTTTCGTATAAATACCGCCACCAATCCGTGCAAATAAAGCAATGGAAGACGCGCCCATCGCAAAGCCATTTAACATTTTGTAGCTATCTATATTACTGGGATCAATAAACATAAAAACCACACCGAGACCGACTAATCCTAATGAGGCAACCGACAATCCCATGACTGAACCGCCACCAAATGCAATCATTAATGCCGCGCCCATACCTTCTGAATTAGCCGCACTTGAAGTTCTAACATTCGCACGGGTCGCAGCTTCCATACCAAAAAAACCTGCGGACATGGAACAAATAGCCCCTGCTAAAAATGCAAACGCAGTGGCATGACCAATAAACATAAAAATTAGTAATGCCACTACGAATACAAAAATAGATAAAATTTTATATTCTGCTTTTAAAAATACCATCGCGCCTTCATGGATTAATGCCGCGATAGCTTGCATTTTTTCAGTCCCTGCAGAATGGGCTAAAATAGTTCGATAGATAAAAAAAGCAAAACCTAACCCTGCGATACCCAAAAATGGGGCAATGCCTTGAAACATTTCAATGTCTACAAAATAAACGATAACAGCAATAACAACCCCTGTAATCGCAAAAGTAGA
>CAYROI010000077.1:0-9594 GCA_964425835.1 uncultured Methylococcaceae bacterium | reverse complement strand
GCACATTCTCCCGTGCCATTTAACATTAATTTAACCGTTTCAATTAAAGGAAAGTTTTCAAAAATATAGCTTAATCCAGGACCACATTCTGGTACTTCATCCTTTGGCAAATTTTGTATCCAAACATGGCGTGCCGATATAGATGCACCGATTAAAGCGGCAACTGCACCCAAAACGGCATAAATTTTGCGCCCATTTTCTGATGGATTATGAATAGCGGCAACAAGAAAAACAATCCCCAATATGAAAATAGCAATACGTTGAGAAATACATAAAGGGCAGGGCTGTAAATCCATTATGATTTGAAAGAATGCGCCTGTTGCTAACATGAACACACAACTCATAAACCCTAAAAAAAACCAAATTCTGCTATTAAATTTTATCATTTCCAACATTTTTCACCTCTTTTTTAAATAACCTAATATCCCGTGAAGGGCCCATTACCACTAAAATATCACCCGCATCAATCTTATATTTCTTTTCACCCAAAGAAAAATTTAAACGCTCTCCTCGTTCTTTATCAACAATACCAATTAAAATTAAATTAGCCGTCTCATTAAGATTCAAATCATTAACAAATTGACCTTCTAAATAACAACCTGTTGGAATTTCAATTTCTGCCATATTTAAATCGTGCCGCCCAAAAACGGTATGATCTAAAATATTAGTCATTTCTGGTTTTTTAATTAGCTCGTGAATTTTTCGACCACAAATTTCATAAGGGTCAATAATTTTATTTGCCCCCGCCGCTAATAATTTTCCAGCCGCTCCTTGCATTTCAACTGTCGCAATAATCGTAACTTTTGCATCTAATGCGCGTACAGAAAGAATTAAAAAAACATTATCCGCATCATTGGGAAAAAAGCAAAAAATAATGGCTATATCTCGTCCTATACCAATAGCTCGCAAGTCATTATCACTACGAAAATCAATACAAGAAACTTCAAAGTCATGCGCTTTGGCTAATTCAAGTTGTTTTTTATCTGTTTCAACAATTAATATCTCATAAATAGATAAATCTAAACGTGACATCGCCTCAAATGAAAGTCGGTTATAACCAAAAATTACAATTTTTTTCATGTTAAACGACTTTTTTCAATCTGATCTCGAAAATGCTCAATACTAAGATCACGACCGAGTACCAGTAAAATATCATTTTTCTTACAAACAAAATATTTTTCAGGGTTAAAGAAAAAATGCTGCTGTTTTACCCGATAACGATTTCGATGTTTTCGCCGTTTAGTTTCTAAACTAATAACCCCGACCAATCGTAATTTACGCTGTTTAAAATTTATTTCATCAATCCTAAGCCCTTCTAAAATAGAGTTTTGATAAACCACTAAAGTATCCATTAAAATATGTTTATGTCCTTGTAAGATGCCTAAAATCGCCTCAAAGGCGACAGGTTGCCCTAAATATTCAACCGCTAATAACCCTGCAATTTCAAACGGCTGAATAACTTGGTCTGCACCTGCTTGTTGCAATTTTTTTATATTCTCATCATGATTTACACGTGAAATAATCCTAATTTTAGGATTGAGAACACGACTTGTTAAGGTAATATAAACATTTGAAACATCACAGCCTGTTGTTAATAAAATGGCATTCGCCCCCCGATTAATTCCCGCATTTAACAACACCTTATTTTGACTTGCATCATCATGAATCGCTAAAATATTTTGATGGTGTGCGTATTGAATATTATTTTCATTTTTATCAATCACAATAAACTGCATTTTATCTTTTTTTAGTTGTTTAGCAATTTCTTGACCTACTCTACCAAAACCACAAATAATAATAAATTCATGATAATGATCTAATTCGGCATAAGTTCTATTTTCACGTAAGAGATACATTTTTTCATTGAAGGCGGCAACAATAATAGAAGTAAAAAAAGACAATGCCCCTAACCCACTAATAATTAAAGCAATTGCCACTAAACGCCCTTCCGTTGTCTGCGGAGAAATATCTCCATAACCCACCGTAGAAATAGTGACAATAGCCCAATAAAAGGCATCATATAAATGCAGTCTCTCTCCTTCCCTCGCTTCATTTTCAAATAAATAAAGCCCAATACTGGCAATAAAAACTAAAAAACCAATAAAAATCAACAAGGTCATTAATTCAAAGCGTTTACTATTTAAAACATCTATAAATAATTTAATGCTATTAGAGTAACGAAATAATTTAACTAAGCGAAAAATGAGAAAAAGACGTAAAAAACGAAGCGAGCGATAACTTGGAAGAATCGCTAATAAATCAATAATAGCGACGGGTGAAAAAATGTAGTGCAATTTTTTTAGAAAAACTTTTTTTAAAACCTCTGATGACCGAAAGGGCGTATTCAAATAATCTGATTTTTCATAATAGTCAATAATTATTTTATGACTATCACTAAATAACCAACCTCGGATTAAATATTCAATAATAAAAATAAAAATCACAAAATGTTCAAAGATTCGCTCCCATTGACTTAATTCAGAATTAACCTCATAAATGAGTAGAAAAACACTGAGCATAACCAAACAAATCATAAACACATCAAAGCGTGATTTCATTGGGTGCTGTGGATTTTCCAGAAGGTTATAACAAAACCGCTTGCTACAGGTATAACGTTTTGAAGTTTTTAGCGTATAAGCACTGTAAATTAGAAATTGTTTCATAGTAATAACAAAGGATAATTAACCCCTCATTTCTTTATTTTTAAGTGCTTGTACTGTTTCTATACTTAAGCCTGTTTTTTGAACGATGGTTTCTAGATCTAAAATATCTAATAAAGCGATAGCAATTTGTATTTTTTCTATTTCCTTACCTTCTTCTCTCCCTTTTTCCCTCCCTTCTTCTCTCCCTTCTTCTCTCCCTTCTTCTCTCCCTTCTTCTCTCCCTTTTTCTAAGCCTTTTTTCTCGCCATCATTCAAACCATAGTTATATAAACGTTCGGTTAAATCACTATAATTTTCCCAAAATTCGGTTTGCTCTTGTACATATTGATTTTCCTCATCATTAAAGCTTTTTTTCGTAATACGATGAATAATTTCTAAAAAAACTTTGTCCTGTTGATATTCCTCAAAATCTTTTTTTTGATTATTTTTGTTCTTCGTTTTTTCTGCAAATTTAAACCATCTGACATATTTTTTTATCAGATTATTTTTAACAATATTTTTTTGAAATAAGAAAATTAATTTGTTATTGCGTAAAAAATGCATTCCCTTGGTATCATTTTTCAAGATTGCTAAAACTTTTTGCTGTTCTTTGATGATGTCTGTTAATTCAGGGTTTGTCCATAATTTTTCATTTTCAATAAATTGCAAACTGACTTCAGGACTCAGTGCATAGCTAATATAATTTTCATCAAAGCCTAGATTATCATCAACCATCCAAATTAGGGTTAAGACAGGTTCAACATAACGATAATCTTTAGTCTTTTTGATTTTTTTACTCGTTCTATCCAAAACGAGTTGTTTGGCAGGTAAGGTTTCCAGTTGCAGTGAGGCATTTAATGAATGATAAAGATAAAAGCGTTTAACCACATCCATTTTATACCATTGCTGCATATCAATAATGATGTAGCTGCCATCAATTTTACAACGAAAATCGAACTCAACAATTGAGGCATCATCGGTGACTCGATGTTTTTCTTTGAGAAGTTCTATTTCTTCAATTTCAGTTTCTAAAAAATCTTCTAAAAACTGTTGAGCAATGGTTTTATTACTAAAGACCTTTTTGAAAAAACGATCGTAGTTTAATGGCGCTAAATACATTTTAGTTTTTTAATACTAATTTAAGATAGAGTCACTATAGCATAAATTTTAATGATTCCTTCGTAGCCAAAAAACTTAAAAAATGCGAAGATAACAACCTACAAGAGATCATTATTTAAGTTTATTTTATGGAGAAAACAATGCTGAACAAAGTTATGTTGATTGGTAATTTAGGGGCTGACCCAGAAGTGCGTTATATGCCTAGTGGTGACACAGTAACCAATATTCGCCTTGCAACAAGTCGTCGATGGAAAGATAGACAATCAGGTGAACAGCGTGAGTCAACTGAATGGCATAGAATCACCTTTTTTAATATTGGTAACTTTAAATTAGCAGAAATTGCAGGTGAATATTTAAAAAAAGGCAGTAAAGTTTACGTTGAAGGGCGTATTCAGACTCGTAAATGGCAGGATAATACAGGACAAGATCGCTACTCGACTGAAATTATTGCAGATCAAATGCAAATGCTAGATTCACGTGCAGGGGGAACAGGAGATTTTGGGCAACAAGGCGGTTATGCAGCACCTCAAAGCAATCAAAACCAAAATGTTCAACAGCCACAACAGCCTCAGCAATTTGGTCAACAACCATCGCAACCACAAAATTTTCAACAGCCTCAGCAAGCACAGCAATTTAATCAACCTGCACCTGTCGCCCAACAAAATTTCCAAGCCCCCCCTCAAATACAGCCGTTTAATCAACCCGCTCAACAACCCCCGTTACAGCCACCGCCTGTGCAAGTAGAACAAAAACAGGGCTTTAATAATTCACCTGCAATTCAATCAATACCTGCTGGAAAACCTGCATCACCTCAAGTAACGGATGATTTTGACGATGATATTCCTTTTTAAGTAATTAATATTACGCAATAGAGTGAAAAAACAAGTTTTTTCACTCTGGAAGGCGGATATTAAATAATTTTCCCCATTAACTCACCTAATTTTACTGCCTTACCCGCACTAAAATTATTTTCCCAAGCGACTTTATTTTTACCAAATAAAACAATAATGGTAGATCCCATATTAAAGCGCCCCATTTCTGCCCCTTTTTTTAATACAGGCGCATCATCACCGTACTGCCAGCGACGAATTTTTGAACCCGTTGGCGGCGTGACCACACCATGCCAAACGGTTTCAATACTAGAAACAAAAATAGCCCCGACTAACACCAATGCCATTTCTCCCGCTTCAGTCTTAAAAATACAAACAACACGCTCATTACGGGCAAATAAACGCGGGACTGTCTTGGTGGTTGCCGCATTGACACTAAATAAACGTCCAGGAATATGAATCATTTCTTTTAATGTGCCTGTCAATGGCATATGTAAACGATGATAATCTTTTGGCGATAAATAAATAGTACTAAAAATTCCATTCTTAAAAATATCTGCAAGTTGACTCTCTCCCCCTAATAAATCGGTTGCGGTAAAGTTTTTTCCCTTTGCTTGGAAAATATCACCTTGGTCAATAAAACCTGCTTGACTAATAACCCCGTCAGCAGGTGATGCAACGCCCTCATTCAATTGAGTAACCGCTCTTGCGCCTTCTTTAAGTTGACGGGTGAAAAAATGATTAAAACTTGGGTAAGCATCAATATCTTGTTCATAAGCTTCATCCATATTAACCTTGTAAAAATTAATAATATTAGTAATCATTAAGTTTTTCCACATTTTATATTGACAATGGGTAAAAAAACGCATTGTCTGTGATAATAGGTGGTGGGGTAAAATATATTGTAATGAACTGGTTAAATTATCTTTTATCGACATAAGTTTATTTGAGTATGGGCAGTTGATGGAAATGCGTTAAAATATATGTACTACGCTTAAACTAAGATTTTAAACAATTATGTCCGATTTAGATATTATTAAAACCATAGAAAAACAAATAGGCGAAAAATTAAAGCCTTGTTTGTTCGTGGAAATAATGAATGTTAATACACGTGGATGCTACGCTTTGGATGAACAACAAAATATTGTCGGTCTAAATTTACAAAATTATAAGCTATCTCATTTTTCTTTTATAAAAAACCTAACTCAGCTAAACAAACTCAATTTAGCCCTCAATAATATCACTGATTTATCCTCGCTAAAAAAGCTTAGTCAACTGGATGAGTTGAATTTACAAAAAAATGAAATTGTTGATATTAGCATCCTAGAAAAACTTAAGAATCTAAAAAAATTAAATCTGCAAGCCAATAAAATTAGTAAAATTAAATCACTTGGCTATTTAAATAATTTAAACCAACTTAATTTAAGTTCAAATACGGTGACTGATTTTGATTCTTTAGCACAATTAAACGACTTAACTCATCTTGATTTAAGTGATAACCAGATTAGCGCATTATCAATATTAAAAACGATGACAAAATTGGTTGAGCTAGATTTAAGGTTCAATAATATTTGTGATCTTACAGAGCTAACACCCCATAAAAAATTAGCTAAACTTTTTTTAAGTTCTAATCAAATTACAGATATTTATCCCCTGACTAAACTTATTTCACTGACCGAACTTTATTTAAACTCAAATAAAATAAAAGATATTGGTGTGATTAAAAACTTTAAGTTACTACGATTATTGGATTTAAGGTCGAATAGAATTGATTGTATAACGGCTTTAGAAAACCTAACCGCACTAACACATTTACACCTAGAAGCCAATGAAATTAGTGATATATCAAACCTTAAAAACCTTATAAAATTGACACAGCTTAATTTAAGACACAATCAAATTAGTAATATTGAAGCGTTGAAAGATCTTAAATTCTTAACCCATCTTTATTTAAGTGATAACCAGATTAAGACCTTGCCCAGATGGATAGTTAATTTAAATTTAGCCATTAAATGGAATAATGGCGGGCAAGGCGTGAGTGTTAGTTCAAATCCTATAGAAACCCCTCCGCCTAATATTATTCGCCAAGGAAATACTGCAATCAAAAACTTTTTTGAAAGCCAACAAAAACAGAATCTGAATAAGGTTAAAATTTTATTAGTAGGCGACAGGGGGGTTGGAAAAACATCATTGGCTAAAGCTTTGCGCGGACTACCCGTTGAAAGTGAGCAAAAACAAACATTCGGTATTGATATAAATAGTTGGGAACAAGATGATGTTTGTATGAATTTATGGGATTTTAGTGGTAAAGAAGATTTATTACCTACACACCGATTATTTTTTTCTAAGCAAAGTCTTTATATTTTAGTCCTTGATAACCGTAAGCTGCGAAATGAAGAACGGTGGTTAAAACGTATTGAAAATTTTTCCGAGGATGCTTCTGTTTTAATTGTGTTAAATAAATTTGATGAGGCTTGTAGTTATGATTTAGCGCGTGATTACTTACTACATCGTTATAAAAGTTTGCGTGGTATTTTTCCAGTTTCCGCTTCACAGGGTGTTGGTATTGATGTTTTTCAACGCGGCTTAATGACGGCTTACCAACACATTCCCTCTTTTAAACATTCTTTATCTCTTAGTGAGTTTCATATAAAAGAAGCGTTAGAAAAACAACAGCAACAGCATTATGTTCCTTATAAAACCTATGTCAATATCTGCGAAAAACAAGGATTAAAAGACTCAAAACAACAACAAAGATTGTTACATCGGTTACATGATTTAGGACATAGCATTTATTTTAATGAACGAGAAAATAGCGATCATTTTATTTTTGAGCCTAAATGGCTTGTTAATGGTTTATATAAAATTATCAATGCCGCGTTAATTTCAAATAACCAAGGCATACTTTCTTTAGACGATTTACCGACCATTTTAAATCTTGAAACTGAAGATAATTATTCAAAAAAACAGCGGCTTTATTTAGTCGCGTGGATGAAGCAATTTTATCTCTGCTATATTATTGACGAAGATAAAATATTAATCCCCCAAGCACTTAATCAAGAAAAAGCGAATATTGAGTTTGATGTCAATTATGCGTTGAAATTTGAAATTCAGTATAATTTTTTAGATGAAGCCTTGATTTTATATCTTTTTTCTAAATTATATGATGAGATAGACTTTCATAGAAGTCGTTGTTATTGCTTATACCTAGAAAGCAAAAAATTTAATTGTTCAGCCTTGCTTGAAATGCAATATGACAATGATACGATTGCAATAAAAGTCAATGGTGAATATAAACATGATTATTATGCTATTATTCGTGAAATACTTTATAATTTCTCCATACGAAACTAACAAATTTACTCGGCTTTCACGGTTAAAATATAATTTTTAGTTCTCGTTGCAAGTGTTACCAAAGAAAGGCTATTTTCCAAATGTGATTCACCTGCAACACGTAAATAGTTGGGCGTATAACCCAAGCTTAATCGTTTACCTGTCTCTAAATCTTCTTGTGGTGTTTCCCAAAGCACTAAACATTCCTTATTCAATTGGGTTTCAATGAATTTTTGCTTCATAGACAAAGCCAATTCATGTAATTGTTGACTACGCTGTTTTTTTACTTGCTTACGAATCGGATTGCTCAAGGTTGCAGCTTTTGTTCCTGCTCGATGTGAATAACTAAAAATATGTAAATCACCAAAGCCTATTTCTTTTATAAAATCAAAACTTTGTTGCCACTCAGCTTCTGTTTCCCCTGGAAAACCGACAATAATATCAGTGGTGATATTAAAATCTGCAATTTGCAGGCGCGCTTTTTTTACAATCGCTGCAAATTCTTGGGTTTTACACCGTCTTGCCATTCGTTTTAAAACACTATCGCAGCCACTTTGTAGCGGTAAATGTAGATGCGGCATTAAGCGAGGATTTTCAAATAAACTAAAAAAATCAGCAGGTAAATCCCACGGTTCTAAAGACCCCATTCTTAAGCGTGGAATGGTTGTTTGTTGTAAAATATGTCGAATTAAAGTGGATAAATCAAGGTCTATCTCTGTTCCATAACCGCCTAAATGTACCCCTGTTAAAATGACCTCATTAATCCCTTGTTGATGCAGATGATTAATTTCATCAATGATAGCTGTTATCGGGCGACTGATTTCCTCACCTCTTGCAACGGTGACAATACAAAAGGTACAACGATAACGACAGCCATCTTGGACTTTGACAAACGCCCGTTGCCGACCCCGAGTAAATAAGGAATGTTCGCCCGCATCGGTTGACATCGCAGGCATGGTTTCAAAATCCAATTCAGATAAGGTTTTTTCAACTAACTGCGTTTTATCTTGATTACTGACCACTAAATCCACTCCCATTAATTGAGTGATTTCAGATTCATTTAAGGTTGCATAACAACCGCTAACGACTAATTTAGCCGTTGGATTTTGATGATGAAGTCTGCGAATAAGTTGTCGTGATTTACGCGCCGCCTCCTGAGTGACCGCACAAGAATTAATGATGATAATATCTGCTTGATTTAATTGTGGACTAATTTGGTGACCTTGTTTTTGAAACGACCGCGCCCATGTTTCAAGTTCAGCTTCATTAAGACGGCAACCTAATGTTCTAAGATGTATCAACATTATTGAATAGAATTTTTATAAAACGCATATTATCTCATAACTCATAAACCCAATGATAACTCCCTTTCTATTAGCCTTACAATTTTTAACTCGTATTCCTGTTCCCATAAATCTTGTTGTTAGCAATGAGCAATGGGGAAAAACGGTACTATTTTATCCTTTAGTTGGTTTAATTATTGGCTATCTATTAGCGTTAATCGTTATTCTATTACCTGAGAATAGTATGAATTTACAAGCAGCCATTGTCTTAACTTTTTGGGTATTAATTACAGGGGGATTGCACTTAGATGGGCTTGCAGATTGTGCGGATGCGTGGGCGGGGAGTTTAGATAATCCACAACGTAGTTTAGAAATTATGAAAGATCC
>CAYROI010000076.1:5943-9831 GCA_964425835.1 uncultured Methylococcaceae bacterium | reverse complement strand
AATTTTTGTTTTGCCCATGAAAAGTGACTTATCTCTTTAGTTAAATCGGCGACATGAAATTCGACATTGTCTAAATGATTGAAGCGTGCATTTTCTTTGGCATGATTGACTAGGGGTAAATCGCCTTCAATTCCCACCACGTGTTTAGCTTTAGTCGCTAAGGGTAAAGTGAAATTACCTAAGCCGCAAAATAAATCTAACACAATATCCTCTGAGCTTAATTCCAAGGCTTCCAAGGCGCGGGTAACCATTTTACGATTAATGCCATAATTGACTTGGGTAAACATCGCAGGTTTAAATTTAAAGGTTAATCCCTGTTCAGGTAAACTATATTGGGGTAAAACTTCGGGTTCACCGTCTAAAGGCTTAATCGTATTAGGCCCTTTGGATTGTAAGCAGATGCGCATTTGATGCAGGTGTCCAAAGTCACGCATAATGACTTTATCGTCATCAGTTGCAGGCTCTAAAACGCGAAAGGCTAAAACACATTCATCATCGCCTAAGGCAACCTCAATTTGGGGGATTTTATCTTTAATTGATAGTCGCCCAATCATTTCAGATAACGCCATCAATTTTGTCCCAACCTTTGGGTGCATAACTTTACAACTTTCCATTTCCGCTAAAAAAGGATTACGGCGTTCTCTAAAACCCACTAAAACACGGCCTTTTTTAGCCACATATTTAACCCCCATACGGGCTTTACGACGATAGCCCCAATGTTCATCGGTTAGGGGTTGCCAAATTTGTTCAATCTCAACTTTACCAATGCCTGAGAATTGCGCTTGTAATAAACCTTGCTTCAGTTTAATTTGTTCATCGGCGGCAACATGTTGAAAACTACAGCCGCCACAAACGCCAAAATGCAGGCATTCAGGGTCAACTCTAATGTCAGAACGGGTGATTAAATTAACCACCTTGCCTTCTGCATAATCTTTACGACTATCGGTATAAATAAATTCTAATTCTTCGCCAGGCAAAGCTTCATCAATAAAAATAACTTTACCGTCAACATGTGCAATTCCTCGCCCATCATGCGCTAATGATTCAATGACAACCTTAACAGGGGTCTCAGGTAATTTTTTTTTGTGGTTACGTCTACGTGCCATTTATTTTTGCATCCATTTGTCATCAGCCGATTGATACCACCAGCCTGGTTGTGCATTAGTGACCCAGCGTTTAGCAAAGGTTAATTTGATTTGTTGATACCAGTCAGGGTGTCCATTGGCATCAGCAATCGCATGATATAAAGCTTCTCGGTCTGTATTTTCAGCGGTCACTATTTTATTAACTTTATTACGTTCTTTTAAAGGCACGACGGCAATATTTTTTACTGCTACCAATCCTTCTTTAGTGATACCAACAAATCCTTTATTATAAAAGCCTTCTAAGGTATCAAACCGCGCTTTCATGGAGGCCTGTAAACGCCTAATGCCAGTACTATCTATGGATAAATCAGCTTCTTGTGCATGAGCTGGGCTTATAATAATATTTAAAGCGCCATCTACCCATTGATAAATAGCGAGTTGCCAGTTAGGTAAACGCGCCTCAGGTTTTGAGTCTTCTGCGGGGGTAATTTTTTGTATATCTTTAATAATTTTATCTGCAGCTTTATCAGCGGCGGCAGCTGGAAAATAAATGTTAATCGTAACGCAGGCGGTTAAAAAAAAGAGACATAATAAGGGTATTTTTTTCATGATGGATTCCAGATAGTGTAATGTGTGTAGCATTATCCTTAGAGGTGTTTTTTAATTTCCATACGTTCATGTAATAAACGAATAATTAAAATACTTTCCGTTAATTGTTGGTAAATAATTCGATGCTTGGCATGATGATGTATTCTAACAGGCGGTTTAAATCCATGTCGTTCTCTTGCAACCAATGGGTTTTTTGCTAAAAAGTTAAGGCATTGCTTAAGGTCATTGATGTAATAATCTGCTTTTGTTTTTCCGTATTGCAAATAACTGTATTGATAAATTTCTTTTAAGTCTTGTTCTGATTTTTCGGTAAATTTAACATTTATCATTCACTCGCCTTGAGTTCTTTTCTTGTTTTTTCAATAATTTCATTGAAACAATGAGGACTAATACCACTCTCTATACTCTCTGTTATCGCTTGTTGTAGTGATTGCTGTTGCTGTTCTTTGTTAATTAAATTTTGTAGATATTCATTAATATCGGCAAAGTGATTTGTTTTAACCTGGGAATTTAGCCAATGATAAGTTGTATTGGGTAGTTCTAAATTAAGTTGTCTCATTTAATATTTCCAATAAAAATTTTGTTTATAGTTCTCGGGTGGCATTAAAGGCAATCTCAGGCCAGCGTTCTTCTGCCAGTTGTAAATTAACCCGCGTGCTGGCAAGATAAACTAAATACCCGCCGCCATCTTTGGCTAAATTAGCAAAGTTTTTAGTTTTAAAGGCTTCTAATTTAATAGGGTCATTTGAACTAACCCAGCGCACGGTTGTAACCGATACGTTATCATAAATACATTCAACATTGTATTCACTCTTAAGCCTAGCGGCTGTTACATCAAATTGCAAGATTCCTACCGCGCCTAAAATTAAATCATTATTTTTTAAAGGTTTAAATAATTGGGTTGCCCCTTCTTCGGTGAGTTGAACTAAGCCTTTTTGTAAGGCTTTACCACGGAGCGGATCTTTTAGGATGACACGGCGAAATAATTCAGGGGCAAAATAAGGAATCCCACCAAATTTTAAAGTTTCACCTTGGGTAAAAGTGTCACCCACTTGAATTGTTCCATGATTATGCAAACCAATAATATCGCCTGCATAAGCTTCTTCAACATTTTTTCGGCTATCGGCTTGAAAAGTAATCGCATTCCCGACTTGAATATTTTTGCCTAAGCGGACATGATTTATTTTCATACCTTTATCAAATTTTCCAGAGCAAACCCGTAAAAATGCAATGCGATCACGATGAGCGGGGTTCATGTTTGCTTGTATTTTAAATATAAATCCTGAAAATTTAGCTTCTGTTGCTAAAACTTCACGCTGTTCAGCCGTTCTTGCCAAAGGCGCAGGCGCATAATCGGCAATCGCATCCAGTAATTCTGAAATACCAAAATTATTAATCGCCGAACCAAAAAAGACAGGGGTTAGATCACCTGCTAAATAGTCCTCTAAATCAAATTCATGACTCGCGCCTTTAACCAATTCAATATCATCACGTAATTCTTCAGCTTGAAGCCCTAATAGTTCGTCTAGTTGAGGGTTGTTTAAGCCTTTGATAATTTGAGATTCGGCAATTTTCCCGCCATGTTGCGCACTAAATAATTGCACTTCATCTTTATAAAGGTGATAAACCCCTTTAAAACGTTTACCCATTCCAATAGGCCAAGTCATTGGCGCGCAGTTTATTTTTAAAACGCTTTCAACTTCATCTAACAAATCAATCGGTTCTCTACCCTCACGGTCAAGTTTATTGATAAAAGTTAAAATAGGGGTGGTTCTAAGACGGCAAACTTCCATTAAATTAATCGTACGTTCTTCAACGCCTTTAGCGACATCAATGACCATTAACGCAGAATCAACCGCGGTTAAAGTTCGATAAGTATCTTCAGAAAAATCAGCATGTCCTGGGGTATCTAATAAATTTAAAATACAATTTTTATGTTCAAATTGCATCACTGAAGTCGTGACCGAAATTCCCCGTTGTTTTTCCATTTCCATCCAGTCAGAGGTTGCATGACGTGCCGCTTTTCGTCCTTTTACTGAACCTGCCAATTGAATTGCCCCCCCGAATAACAATAATTTTTCAGTAATCGTGGTTTTACCCGCATCGGGATGCGAAATAATAGCAAAGGTTCTACGCCGCTGCATTTGAATAAGTTGTTCTGACATACTAAATAATAAACGAGGATGGTTGAAAA
>CAYROI010000076.1:0-5843 GCA_964425835.1 uncultured Methylococcaceae bacterium | reverse complement strand
AGATATACCCTATGATCTATCAATAAGTTATACGGTTGAACTGATTAATGAGAATCTAATTAGCTTGCTTTTTTTTGGTAGCGAATATACAGGGGGCGCGCATGGAAATTCTTGGAGTTTTGTGCTTAATTATGATTTAAAAAATAATCGACAATTAGTCCTTAGCGATTTGTTTAACCCTGGAAATGATTTTTTAGCAATTATTTCTAAACAAAGCGTTGTACAAATTATAGCCAAACAAGGTGCGACTTCGATAAGAGAATGGGTTGAAGGCGGGGCGGGGAAAAACATGGAGAATTTTAAAAGTTGGGTCATCACAAAAGAAGGTCTGAAATTTACCTTTGCCCCTTATCAAGTTGCCTCTTATGCTGAAGGAATTTTTACCACGACCGTTCCTTATGAAGCTTTTAGTTTAAGACCTAGCTTTACGAATTTGTTATCAAAAAAGTAAAAGTGAACCCCAGTAGAGTGGAACGTTTCCACTCTAGCGAATGATAATTTAATCTTTGTTTTTTAAATGCGTCATCATATTGTGTATTTTAAAAGATAAAATAATCCCGGCAAGAATTAGGGTAATTGAATTTGCCCAAATTAAAGCGAGATCTTCTTTATGGATGCCATAAATTAGCCAAAGTAAGACCCCAATAGTAAATAGACTATACATACCCAATGATAGCGATTCCGTATCTTTGGTACGAATCGTTAAAATAGCTTGAGGCAAAAAAGAACTCGTGGTACAAAAAGCGGCAATATAGCCAATGGTTTCAAAGGAAAGTAACATATAAAGTTAGATTATTGATTAGCGCGATGTTCAATAATATCATCAACGACCGCAGGATCGGCAAGCGTTGATGTATCGCCTAAACTATCAATTTCATTTGAAGCTACTTTGCGTAAGATACGGCGCATAATTTTACCTGAGCGTGTTTTGGGTAAGCCTTGCGCCCATTGAATTACATCAGGATTTGCAATGACACCTATTTCTTTACGAACAAGAGCAACCAATTCTTTTCTAAGCTCTTCTGTAGGTTCTACGCCAATATTTAAAGTCACATAAGCATAAATCCCTTGTCCTTTAATATCATGGGGATAACCTACAACCGCCGCTTCTGCAACTTGTTCATGCAAAACTAAGGCACTTTCTACCTCGGCGGTTCCCATTCTGTGACCTGATACATTGATTACATCATCAACACGCCCTGTAATCCAATAGTAACCGTCTTTATCACGACGTGCGCCATCCCCTGCAAAATAATAATTAGGATAACTTTTAAAATAAGTATCAATAAATCGTTGATGATCGCCGTAAACCGTCCGAGATTGCCCAGGCCATGAGCCATTTAATAATAAAATACCTGTCGCTTCGCCTTGTAAAATATTTCCTTCATTATCCGCAATTTCAGGTTTAATTCCAAAAAATGGCAGAGAGGCTGAACCTGGTTTAAGCACCATAGCCCCTGCTAATGGGGTAATAAGAATGCCGCCTGTTTCTGTTTGCCACCAAGTGTCCACAATCGGACAGTTTCCATTGCCGACCACATGATAATACCATTCCCAAGCTTCAGGATTAATTGGCTCGCCGACCGAACCTAATAAACGTAAACTAGAACGATTAGTTTGAGTAACAAAGGTATCCCCTTGTGCCATTAAAGCGCGAATGGCAGTAGGCGCAGTATAAAAAATATTAACTTGATGTTTATCAATAATCTGCCAGAAACGTGAGGGATTAGGATAAGTCGGCACACCTTCAAACATGAGTGTCGTTGCCCCATTACATAAAGGCCCGTAAATAATATAAGAGTGTCCTGTGACCCAGCCAATATCCGCCGTACACCAATAAATATCCCCATCATGATAATCAAAGACATATTTATGGGTCATCGCGGCAAATAATAAATAGCCACCTGTGGTGTGTAAAACCCCTTTGGGTTTACCTGTTGAACCAGAGGTATAAAGAATAAATAAAGGGTCTTCAGCATCCATTGGTTCAGGTGGACAATCGCTTGTAGCCGTTTTCATTTCAGCGAAATAATCGACATCGCGTTTAGCGTCCCAAGTTATATCCCCTTCAGTATTTTTAATCACAATCATTTTTTTAAGATTAGGACACAAAGCGGCGGCTTTATCTGCATTCACTTTAATAGGAATAATTTTTCCACCTCGTACGCCTTCATCCGCACAAATCAAATAACCACAATTAGAATCCTTGATACGATCAGCCAAAGCATCAGCAGAAAAGCCCCCAAAAACAATTGAATGTACCGCACCAATCCGTGTACAGGCTAAAATTACGGTGGCAGCTTCTGCAATCATAGGCAGGTAAATACAAACGCTATCGCCTTTTTTAACCCCTTGCGATTTTAAAACATTAGCAAATTTGCACACATCTTGATGTAATTGACGATAGGTTATTTTTTTATCATTATTTGGATTATCCCCTTCCCAAATAATGGCGACTTGGTCTGCACGTGTGGCTAAATGCCGATCTAAGCAATTAACACTGACATTTAATTTCCCCCCTGAAAACCAGCTAATTTCTCCTTTGGGAAAATCAGATTCCATTACTTTATCCCAAGGTTTAATCCAGTCTAAAAAATTTGTTGCCTGTTCCGCCCAAAATAATTCAGGATTATCTATCGACTGCTGATACATTACTTGATAAGTTTCAGCATTAATATGCGAATGTTCTGCAAACTCGGCATTAATGGGGTAGATTTTATTATTTAACATGGTTTAATTTCGATGCGTTATCGCTTGATAGGGTCTAAAAAATAGAGTTAACTTCTTTTTCAAGCAATTGTAGCAATTTTTGGGTGAAAATTTTTATATCTTTACTATTATGAAAGATAATCAAATATATGCTATATAATTGTTGTTACTTAATTTTACAAGCTGATAAAGGATAATTGATGGAGAATTTTACACCTTATAGTGCGTTGTTTGGTGGATTACTTATAGGTCTGGGTGCGACAATCATGTTATTACTAAATGGGCGTATTACAGGAATTAGTGGTATCTTATCTGGATTACTTTCCCCTGTTAAAGGGGATAGTCTTTGGCGGGTCTGTTTTTTATTTGGGATGATCCTTAGTGCGGGAATTTTTATAAATTTTTTTCCTGATTCATTGCTACCACGCACAAATTTTCCGTTAGCATTATTAATTATTGGCGGTTTTTTAGTAGGATTTGGCACGCGTTTAGGTAATGGTTGTACCAGTGGTCATGGTGTTTGTGGTATTGCACGTTTGTCGGTAAGATCTATTATTGCGACCTTGGTTTTTATGTTTTCTGGTGGCGTGAGCGTCTTTATTATTCGGCATGTAATAGGACTAGGTTCATGAGACAAGCATTAACAGCATTATTAGCGGGGGTTATTTTTGGGCTAGGACTCGCGCTTTCTAAAATGATTGATCCCAATAAAGTGCTTAATTTTTTGGATATTACAGGAAATTGGGATCCTAGCCTTGCTTTCGTCATGGGAGGGGCGTTATTAGTTACTTCAGTTAGCTTTAAATTTATTTTAAAACGTAATCATCCTGTTTTTGAAGATAAGTTTAGACTGCCTACCCGTACAGATATTGATTTAAAGTTAATCATGGGCGCAATGATTTTTGGTATTGGTTGGGGGATGGCAGGGTTTTGTCCAGGTCCTGCAGTTGCAAGCCTAGGCTTGGCAATACTTGATCCTGCAATTTTTGTTCTATCAATGATCGTCGGTTTTTGGGTGCAACGGCAGATTTTTAAATAAGTTTTTTAAAATGCGATAAGTACCCAATCAATTTCAATAAACACAACAAACGAGGACGCTATGAAAATTGGTATTCCAAAAGAAATCCATCAAGGTGAAAAGCGCGTTGCCACCACCCCAGAGGCCGCTGAAAAAATTATAAAAATGGGCTTTGAAGTCAGCGTTGAATCAGGGGCTGGAAAGGCTGCTAATATTTCTGATGAAGCTTATAAAGAAGCAGGGGTAAAAATCGTTAAAACCAGCAAAACGCTGTGGAAAAATGCGGACATCATCATGAAAGTTCGCCCACCAGAAGAAAGTGAAACCGATTTATTGACCGAAGGCAAAACCTTAATTAGTTTTATTTGGCCTGCGCAAAATAAAACCTTAATGGCTCAATTATCCGCTAAAAAAGTTAATGTTTTAGCCATTGATAGCGTGCCAAGAATTTCCAGAGCGCAAAAGCTTGATGGCTTAAGTTCAATGGCAAATATTGCAGGTTATAGAGCCGTTATTGAAGCGGCACAGCATTTTGGACGTTTCTTTACTGGACAAATTACCGCTGCAGGAAAAGTTCCCCCCGCTAAAGTGATGGTTATTGGTGCAGGCGTTGCAGGACTTGCGGCAATAGGGGCTGCAAAAAGTATGGGGGCGATTGTTAGAGCTTTTGATACCCGCCCCGAGGTTAAAGAACAAATTGAAAGTATGGATGCTGAATTTTTGATGCTCAATTTTAAGGAAGAAGGGTCAGGTTCAGGCGGTTACGCAAAAACCATGTCCAAGGAATTTATTGAAGCCGAAATGGCATTATTTGCACAGCAAGCAATGGAAGTGGATATTATTATCACTACCGCATTAATCCCTGGAAAACCTGCCCCTAAATTAATTACTGCAGGCATGGTGGAAACCATGAAACCTGGGAGTGTTATTGTTGATCTTGCCGCAGAACAAGGGGGAAATTGCGCGTTAACCGTAAAAGATAAGGTCGTGGTTAAACATGGGGTAACTTTGATCGGTTACACGGATTTACCGAGTCGACTAGCGGCGCAATCTAGCCAACTTTATTCGACTAATTTACGCCATTTATTAACCGAATTGACTCCTGAAAAAAACGGGGTTATTGAGATTAATATGGCAGATGAAGTCATTCGTGGTGCAACGGTGATTAAAGACGGTAAAATTACTTGGCCACCGCCGCCGCCAACTATTTCAGTCGCTCCACCACCACAAACGGAAGCACCTGCAAATGAAGTCGTAGACAAAAAACCCCTTATTCCAAACGGTGTTAAATCTTTTTTACCGTTAATGATTGGCGGGTTAATTTTATTGGGTGTAGGGTCGGTTGCCCCTGCTTCTTTTATGTCCCATTTCACCGTATTTGTACTGGCTTGTTTTATTGGCTATCAAGTTATTTGGAACGTCTCCGCCTCACTACACACCCCGTTAATGAGTGTGACCAATGCGATTAGCGGCATTATTGTTATTGGCGCATTAGTACAAATTTCCGCCACGGGATTCTGGATTAATCTGTTTGCAGGACTCGCCATTTTAATTGCTTCAATTAATATTGCGGGGGGCTTTTTAGTCACGCGCCGTATGCTTGAAATGTTCAGAAAATAACGGAGATAAGAAAATGTCAGAAAGTTTAGTTTCAATGTCTTACGTGGCTGCTTCCATTTTATTCATTTTAAGTTTAAGTGGGTTAAGCAATCAAGAAACTGCCCGACGCGGTAATTATTACGGCATGGCGGGGATGGTGATTGCCATTTTAGCCACGGTGTTAAGTGATGCGGTTACGTCGTATGCCATCTTAATTATCGCTTTAATTGTCGGTGGTTTTATTGGTACAAAAGCGGCTTTAAAAGTCGAAATGACCCAAATGCCCGAATTAGTTGCCCTGATGCACAGTTTAGTCGGTATGGCGGCGGTGTTAGTGGGTTATGCTAATTTTATAGATGGTACTCTATCTCTCGAAGGTGCTGAAAAAACGATTCATGAAGTTGAAATTTATATCGGTATTTTAATTGGTGCGGTCACTTTTTCAGGTTCAGTAGTTGCTTTTGGAAAATTATGTGGAAAAATTAGTGGTAAACCCCTGTTATTACCTGCACGGCAC
>CAYROI010000075.1:6323-9984 GCA_964425835.1 uncultured Methylococcaceae bacterium | reverse complement strand
CAAGCCAATAACTTAGGCTTAAGTTTTTCTTATGCCCAACGCGCCCCTGATATACATGAATTATTTACCAATGGCGTACATCCTGCTACCCGCAGTTATAACCAAGGTAAAAGTGATTTAAAACTTGAATCATCTTATAATTTAGAACTTAATTTTACAGGTGATTATCAATGGGGAAACGCGGAAATTAATTTATTTCATAGTTGGACTAAAAACTATATTCATCAACAAAATACAGGACAGTTATATAATTTAGACGGGGATTTTTTCACCTCAGTCTGTGCGACGGGTGCAAATTGTTTGCCTGTTTTAAATACACAGCAAAATAATGCCCGTTTTTATGGCTTTGAAGCAAAAATTAAGTTACCTGTTTGGGAATCGCATTTTGCTAATCTTGATGTGAGTTTATTTAGTGATTATGTCCGTGGAAAATTTAGTAATGGCAGTGATGTCCCACGTTTACCGCCATTGCGTTATGGTTTACAATTAGATTATAGTGATAATAATAATTTATCGGCAAACTTACGCTTTACCCGTGTCGAAAATCAAACGCATTCAGGCGATAATGAACCCTCAACTAAAGGCTATTTACTCTTATCAACAGCGGTTAACTATCATCTTGAATTAACTGAGAAAACTGACCTGATGTTATTTGTCAAAGGCAATAATTTACTGAATGAAAATAGTCGCAATGCCAGTTCTTATTTGAGAAACTTTGCTCCCAACGCAGGACGAAGGGCAGAGTTAGGATTTAAAATAAACTTTTAATCATGTTGCCTTGATTTTTTTATGCCAAACATATCCCCCACTCAAGAAAGTCATAATCATCAAAGCTGTATTAATCAAGCGTTAAAATCAGCTGAAAAAATTTGCCAACAAAAAAAGATTCGCTTAACGCCTATCCGTCGGCGTATTTTTGAACTCGTATGGTCTAACCACAAAGCAGTGGGGGCTTATGATTTATTAGAAACCTTGCATTTAGAAGACCCTAAAGCGAAACCTGTGACCATTTATCGGGCTTTAGATTTTCTTCTAGCGGCAGGATTAGTGCATAAAGTTGACTCTTTGAATGCTTTTATTGGCTGTTTACAACCTGAAACGGTGCATAATGCCGTCTTATTAATTTGTAATCAATGTCAGCAAACGGATGAAGTCGAAGCACAACAAGTTTATGATGGCATTTATCAACTAGCGGAAAAAAATGCCTTTATGCCGCAACATATCAGCCTTGAACTACATGGTTATTGTAAAGCCTGTCAATTGTCGGCGTAATTAATTGCAGGATAGCGAGGTAAAATATGTCTACCCCTTTTTCTTGAGTTTAACACTAAAATTTTGGTAAATAAAAAAATTGAGATCATAAAAGCGTTATTTCCTTGTAACCCTGCTGACTCCAAGATAAAAGACTAACCTCATCCTCAATCCATTCTGCTAATACAAAACGTTGGACAGCTGTAGATCCTAGTTTAAATTTATGAACTGCTGGACGATGGGTATGACCATGAATTAATCGGGTCACTTGGTATTGCGTCATGACTTTAATTACTGTTTGCTGATTAACATCCATAATCTGTTGTGATTTATTTTTTTTATGAAAAGAACTCCGAAAACGATACCAACGCGCCACTAATAAGCGTAATAATAAGGGCTTTGATAAGACGTTTTGTTGCCATGCCAATGTATGTGATTTTTTCCTAAAGGCTTGATAAGCTGAATCATCCGTACACAATAAATCCCCATGCATTAATAAGGTTTTTACCCCAAATAAATTAATGACTGCATAATCATCTAACAGCACAAGTCCTGTTTGTTGACAAAATTTTTCACCCAATAAAAAATCACGATTCCCTCGCTGTAAATAAACCTTTACGCCAGAAGCCGTTAATTGTTTTAACTGCTTTTTAATTTTATTAATCGGTGGCATAAAATCATCATCCCCGACCCAAACATCAAAAAAATCACCCAAAATATAGAGTGCCTCGGCTTTTATTGCTTTTGTTTTAAGAAAATTTAAAAAATGCTGGGTAATCACAGGCTTTTCCAAGGCAAGATGGAGATCAGAAATAAAAAGAACGGTTTTATCTGTGTAAGTTATTAAAGACATGATTTAAAGAGAAAAAAATGGAGTGAAAAACTTAAGCGATCACTCCAAATTTTGTTATTCTACAATTTCTGCATTTGTAATGATAATATTTTCTTGCGGTACATCTTGATGACCATTTTTTGAACCTGTGGCTACTTTTTCCATCGCATCAACAATATCCATTCCTTCAATCACTTTAGCAAAGACGGCATAACCCCAGCCTTGCGGTGTTTTGCTGCTGTAATTTAAAAAACTATTGTCTTTATAATTGATAAAAAACTGTGAACTGGCTGAATGTGGATCACCTGTTCTTGCCATCGCTAATGTTCCACGATCATTTTTTAAACCATTATCTGCTTCATTAGTAATCGGTGGGTTAGATTTCTTTTCTTTAAAATCAGTATCAAAGCCTCCGCCTTGTGCCATAAATCCTGGAATCACCCGATGAAAAATCGTGCCATTATAAAAACCTTCTTTAACATAATTTAAAAAGTTAGCAGCCGAAACAGGCGCGTTTTTATTATCAACTTCAATAATAATTTCGCCTAATGAAGTGGTCATTTTTACTTTAGTCGTGTCTACCGACATCGTGTTTTCCTTTGCAATTAATAGGGTTGTGAATGAAAAAAGCATCAAACCCAAAATTAAATAGCGCATAAATTTCTCCAAAGTTGATGCAAACGTTCTATTTTAATGGTTTTTTACTTGAAAGAGAAATTCAAGCTTGGTAAATTGAACCGTTCTATTATTTCTGACTCTTTATCTAAAATGCTAAAAATATACAATACGCTAACTCGAAAAAAAGAAACCTTTACCCCTAGAATTGCGGGAAAAGTAGGGATGTATGTTTGTGGAATGACCGTTTATGATTATTGTCATATCGGTCATGCACGGGTAATGGTGGTTTTCGATACCGTGGCACGTTATTTTCGTTATTCGGGATATGAATTAACCTATGTGCGTAATGTAACTGATATTGATGATAAAATTATTCAACGTGCGAATAAAAATAATGAAGATTTCACTACTTTAACTGAACGCTTTATTGAGGCAATGCACGAAGATGAACGCGCATTAGCGGTTTTACCTGTTGATATTGAACCTAAAGCGACAGAATCTATTGCAGATATTATTGCAATGATTGAGGTATTAATTACCAATCAATTAGCTTATGTTGGAACGAATGGGGATGTATTTTATGCGGTTAATAAATTTAAAGCTTACGGTCAATTATCAGGGAAAAAATTAGATGAATTGCAAGCAGGTGAACGCGTTAATGTTGATAATGCTAAAAATAACCCTTTAGATTTTGTATTATGGAAGATGGCGAAAACGGGTGAACCTGCTTGGGAATCGCCTTGGGGTTTAGGTCGCCCTGGTTGGCATATTGAATGCTCGGCAATGTCAACTTGTTGTCTTGGAAATCATTTTGATATTCATGGCGGCGGCATGGATTTACAGTTTCCCCATCATGAAAATGAAATTGCGCAATCAGAAGGCGCAACTAATGAAAAATTTGTCAACTATTGGATGCACAATGGTTTTGTCCGCGTTGATGATGAAAAAATGTCTAAATCA
>CAYROI010000075.1:3867-6223 GCA_964425835.1 uncultured Methylococcaceae bacterium | reverse complement strand
CAAGCACAATCATTAGCCACAACATTACAACAGTTAGCGGCGGTTTTAGGTATTTTGCAAGATAGCCCCGATACTTTCTTAAAAGGTATTCAAACTAATAATAGTTTAACCCCTGAAAAAATTGAACAGTTAATTCAGGATCGAATTGAGGCGAAGAAAAATAAGGCGTGGGCAATAGCAGATAAAATCCGTGATGAATTAAAAAAACAAGGGGTGATTCTTGAAGATGCCGCAGGTAATAAAACCATTTGGCGACGTGAATAAAAAAATGGTATATTAGACGGTTGAATTATAGAACGATCTGACCTTTCTATTTAAGCCCTCTTACCCCGTTAACGTTTAAGAGTCATTCCAAACATTATTTTATGTACTATTTTTAGAGTATAACCATGACAGATTTATCGCTTTACAGAAACATTGGTATTTTCGCGCACGTCGATGCAGGCAAAACCACCACCACTGAACGTATTTTAAAACTTACAGGAAAAATCCATAAGTTAGGGGAAGTACATGATGGTGCGGCAACCACTGACTTCATGGAACAAGAGCAAGAACGGGGAATTACCATTCAATCTGCGGCAACTTCATGTTTCTGGAATGACCACCGTTTTAATATTATTGATACACCAGGACACGTTGACTTTACCATCGAAGTGTATCGTTCATTAAAAGTGCTTGATGGCGGTGTGGGCGTATTTTGTGGATCAGGTGGTGTTGAACCCCAATCTGAAACTAACTGGCGTTATGCGAATGATTCAGAAGTTGCGCGTGTTATCTTCGTTAATAAATTAGATCGTTTAGGGGCTGATTTTTATCGTGTAACTAAACAAGTTGAAGATGTTCTGGGTGCAAATCCATTGGTTATGGTATTACCCATTGGTACAGAAGATGATTTTATAGGGGTAGTTGATTTATTAACCCGTAAAGCATGGGTATGGGATAACTCAGGTGATCCTGTCAACTATGAAATTCAAGATGTTCCCACTGATATGATGGACACGGTTGAAGAATGGCGTGAAAAACTCATCGAAATGGCCGTAGAACAAGACGATGAAGCCTTAGAAAAATATTTAGAGGGCGAAGAGCCTGATATGGAAACCATTAAAGCCTGCATCCGTAAAGGCACGATTGCATTGGACTTTTTTCCAACTTATTGTGGTTCTGCCTTTAAAAATAAAGGCATTCAATTGGTCTTAAATGCGGTGATTGATTATCTGCCGTCTCCAACTGAAGTTAAGCCACAACCTGAAGTCGATGAGGAAGGTGAAGAAACGGGTGAATTTGCGCTTGTTGATGTTGAAAAGCCTTTTCGTGCGTTAGCCTTCAAAATTATGGATGATCGTTACGGGGCATTAACCTTTATTCGTATTTATTCAGGTAAATTAAATAAAGGCGATAGCATCTTAAATAGCTACACGGGTAAAACTGAGCGTATCGGTCGGATGGTAGAGATGCATGCAGATGAGCGTATTGAATTAGATAGTGCGCAAGCGGGTGATATTATTGCCATTGTTGGCATGAAAAACGTGCAAACAGGTCATACTTTATGTGATCCTAAATTTCCTGCAACCTTAGAGCCTATGGTTTTCCCTGATCCTGTTATCTCTATTGCCGTTTCACCTAAAGATAAAGCGGGTTCTGAAAAAATGGGCATTGCGATTGGTAAAATGATTGCAGAAGATCCCTCGTTCCGTGTCGAAACCGATGAAGATAGTGGCGAAACCATTCTTAAAGGGATGGGCGAGTTACATTTAGATATTAAAGTTGATATATTAAAACGTACGCATGGTATTGATGTTGAAGTTGGTAAACCGCAAGTCGCCTACCGTGAAACCATTACTAAAACCATTGAAGATAGCTACACGCATAAAAAACAATCAGGGGGATCGGGGCAGTTTGGTAAAATTGAGTATAAAATTGAGCCAGGTGAGCCTGGTACAGGATTTATATTTGAATCAAAAGTGACAGGGGGTAATGTCCCTAGAGAATTTTGGCCAGCGGTTGAAAAAGGCTTTAAAAATAGTATTGAGCAAGGAGTCTTAGCAGGTTTTCCTTGTTTAGATTTTAAAGTAACCTTATTAGATGGTGCTTTCCACGCCGTTGATTCCTCAGCGGTTGCTTTTGAAATTGCAGCAAAAGCAGCTTATAGACAATCACTACCAAAAGCAGGCCCTCAATTAATTGAGCCGATTATGAAAGTCGATGTTTTCACCCCAGAAGATCATGTCGGTGATGTGATTGGTGATTTAAACCGTCGTCGTGGCATGATTAAATCACAAGAAGCCAATGTCACAGGCGTGCGTATTAAAGCGGATGTCCCACTAAGTGAAATGTTTGGTTATATTGGAGATTTACG
>CAYROI010000075.1:0-3767 GCA_964425835.1 uncultured Methylococcaceae bacterium | reverse complement strand
TATTTGAGACGATGCTTTTTTTTGTTAGCAATGATAGAATCCTCATAACATTTCACTAGATACCACATATAAAATGTTAGCAGCCGTCTCTCCATTACCTGTCGTTTCTACAGCGACTTTAGAATTCAAAAGTAGTTCTTTTAACATTCCTGTCCTAGTTTTAAACAGTGACAGTTTGATCGAAATAAAAAAAGAACTCCAAGAGAAAATATCCCAAGCCCCTGATTTTTTTAAAAATTCTCCATTGATTATTGACTTAAACTTGGCTGTTACGCAACATCTTAGCATCGAATCTTTAGTTAAAACCTTACGCCAATTACAATTTTTCCCCATTGGTATTCAGGGCGGAACATCTAAGCAACATAAAAGTGCTTCAGGTCTAGGGCTTCCCCTCTTATCTGTTCAATTAATCAAAGGTTTAAAGCTTGCCACTAAGTCTACCGAAATAACAAATATAGATAAATTGGAGTCTAACAAACAACCGAATGTTCCCGAAGCCATTGAAACAAAACTTATTACACAACCTGTTCGCTCAGGGCAACGTATTTATTCTAAAGGTGATTTAATTATTTTAGCGCAAGTCAGTGCAGGGGCTGAAATATTAGCAATTGGTAATATTCATGTTTACGCTCCACTAAGAGGTCGTGCTTTAGCAGGCGTACAAGGTAATACTCAAAGCCGTATTTTTTGCACAAACTTGCAAGCTGAGTTAATTTCAATTGCAGGAAATTATCAAGTACAAGACGATTTAAATGCTAATATGAGCAATAAATCCGTACAAATTTTTTTACAAGAAAAAGCATTAATTATTAAAGAACTTTAAGTTTTTAGAGGATAAAACATTGGCTAGAATCATCGTCGTTACCTCAGGAAAAGGGGGAGTAGGAAAAACAACAACCAGTGCTGCGATTGCGATGGGACTTGCAAAAAGAGGACTTAAAACAGTCGTGATTGATTTCGATGTTGGTCTACGCAACCTCGACTTAATTATGGGCTGTGAACGACGTGTTGTTTATGATTTTATTAATGTTATTAATAAAGAAGCGACTTTAAATCAGACCTTAATTCGTGATAAACGTTGTAATTTGCTCTCTATATTACCCGCCTCCCAAACACGTGATAAAGAGGCATTAACCAAAGAGGGTGTTGAACGCATCTTAGAAGAATTATCCAAAGATTTTAAATATATTATTTGTGACTCGCCCGCAGGCATTGAACGAGGCGCACATTATGCAATGTATTTTGCTGATGATGCTTTCATCGTCACTAACCCTGAAGTTTCATCCGTTAGGGATGCTGATAGAATGCTGGGGATTTTAGCCAGTAAATCACTGCGTGCAGAAGAGAATCGTGACCCGATTAAAGAATATTTATTACTCTCGCGTTATTCACCCGAAAGAGTAGAATTGGAAGAGATGCTAAGTGTTAAAGATGTTCAAGAAATATTATCATTACATTTATTAGGCGTTATTCCAGAATCAAAATCAGTTTTAAATGCCTCTAACTCAGGAATACCCGTAATACTTGATGAAAAAAGTGATGCGGGTCAAGCCTATATGGACATAGTAGCACGTTATTTAGGGGATGATAAACCGCATCGTTTTATTGAAAAAGAAAAAAAAGGTTTATTTAATAAATTTTTTGGGAATAAATAATGAGTTTATTAGATTATTTTAAAAAATCGAAACCATCAACGGCGTCTATTGCTAAGGAACGATTGCAAATTTTGGTCGCCCACGAACGTGCATCACGCAACCAACCCGCTTATCTTCCAAAGTTAAAACAGGAATTACTTGAGGTCATTCAAAAATATTTTGAAGTTCAACAAGACAGCATTTCGGTAAATTTAGAACAAGATAGTGAAAGGGAAACCTTAGAAATTAACGTCGTTTTTCCTGATGAAGAACAATCTAAAAAAACTATTTCAATTTAAAAATAAAGGTAAATACAATGTCAAAAGCCATAGGAAAAGTCGCAGGAAAATTATGGGCTTACTTAGATGAAAATGAATCAGCAAGTCCATCTAGGATTGCTAAAGAAATCAAAGCTTCTGAAAAGGATCTTCAAAGGGCAATAGGCTGGTTAGCTAGAGAAGGAAAAATTATTATTAAAGTAGAAGGGCGGGTAGAAATCCTATCCTTAAATAAGTAACAAAAGAGCCGATAAATCTCGGCTCTTTGCTTAAATGTTAAGTTAAAAGTTAACGCCCGTAGTGAGCCAAAAATTTTGCGCATCTAAGCGACCATTATTCCCATTAAAACGTGCATATTCTGCAGAAACCCAGTAATGCTTAGCAAATTTTTTATTAACTTTAAAATTCCATTCATTACCATAATCTACGCTACTAGTATCGTCTGCAAATTCATGATAAACCCCTAGAATTTTAACGCCTTTAATGGTTGTTCCTAAAGATGCGTAAACATCACGTAAACCATCGGCAGGGGTTGCTAAAAATTGATCTGACCAACCATTAAACGCATGTCCTGTTGCTAAAGGGGTATCAAAAGTTTTTCCAACGCCTGCCCCATCTAATTGCTCAAAACCTACTTTCGCAGTCACATTAAACGCTGAAATGCCCCCCATTACATGATAATAATCTGCTTCATATTGAGTGGGATTATCGCCATAGTCTTTTTGATAAGCATATTCAAGTCGGTACAAGCCACTAACATCCTCTGTAATTTTACGCTTTCCCTTAAAACTCACCCCAAGAGTTTGATTAGATGCGCCTTGGTTGTAAGGACCACCTGAAGCTGAATTAATATCAATCCAATACCCATAACCTATTAATGTACCAATATCTTTAAGGTTATAAGCCACATTAATAAATGGCGTTTGCATGGGGTCTACGGTTGAAAGAATTGTTTGAGCCTGGGCAATATAACCAACTTTAACCGTTGTATTAGGTAATGATTTATTAGTAATGAAAACCGAATCAAAAGTTTGTTCTAATTGTCTAAAACCAACATTACCAATAAAACGATCATTGTCTAATTTAATCCGTTGTCGCCCGATTTTAATTTCTGTCTTATCAATCCCTTTATAGCTAATCCATAGCTGGTTTAATTCATGTTCTTGAGGATCGGCAATCACCTCAAAACCCCCATATCCATTACGCAGACTATTATAAGTATTTGCACCAAAATCTTGATTCGTTTCATATTCGGCATAAGCTTGAATCCCGTAAAACTCAGGCGTTAAATAACCTAATCGTAAACGAACTGTGGACGCATTAGCGACATGTTTATTGGGGCGTGTTGTATCATCATTTTCATAACGATAGCGCAAATTAAATTTAATTTGCCCATATTTAGCATCGGTTTGACCAAACTTTAACGCGTTTTCAATGGTTTCAGTAACGGGGTCTGCAATCGCAAATTGTGAACATAAAAGTGATAAAGCAATGACCAGTTTTGAGGGGCTATACTTATAAGGAAACATAATTCATACCTTAAATAACAAAAATTTTATCCTTATAATTATAAAGGCTATTTGTAAATTAACAACAAAAATATGAAATTAACAACAAAACCTTAGAATTTTGGTAATTCAAGGTAATATAACGGTTTGCTTTAAAATAGTCTCTAAGGTACGCCGCCGAGATTAGCTTAAAACGGTACTTATCATAATGAGAGGGATAGATTATTGTTTTTGTTTAAGGCACAATACAGGGATGTATTGAGAAATGAAATATTGGGGTGAACGATGGGGTTCGAACCCACGACAACCGGAATCACAATCCGGGGCTCTACCAACTGAGCTACGCT
>CAYROI010000074.1:8498-9984 GCA_964425835.1 uncultured Methylococcaceae bacterium | reverse complement strand
CAAATTATGCAAGTGATTCGTGGGGAATTAAAATTTAAACTCAATACCAGCGATGCCGATTATGCTTGCATTCATCAAGCTTTATTGGCGGGTTTATTATCGAATATTGGGTTTCGTCACGAACAATATCAATATTTAGGCGCGCGAAATTTAAAGTTTTTTATTTTTCCAGGTTCAAGTCAGCATAAACCTAAACCTAAATGGATTATGGCGGCAGAACAAGTTGAAACGAGTAAGGTTTATGCGCGTAATGTGGCTAAAATTGAACCTGAATGGATAGAAGCGGCGGCTGAACATTTAGTAAAACGCAGTTATTATGATCCGCACTGGGAAAAAAGAGCGCGGCGTTCAGCGGTTTATGAGCGTACTTTATTATATGGTTTAACCTTAGAGGTTAAACGTAAAATTCCTTATGAACGCATTGACCCCAAAGCAGCGCGAGAAATTTTTATTCGTTGCGGTTTAGTCGCCCAAGATTATCATACCAACGCACCTTTTTTTAAAGCCAATCAAAGTCTATTAGAAGAAGTTGGCATGATTCAACATAAAGGGCGGCGGGTGGATTTAGTAGAGGATGAAGAATGGCTGTATCATTTTTATGACCAAAAACTACCTGAAACCATTGTTAATGGCATTACTTTAGATCAATGGCGTAAAAAAACAGAGAAAGAAAATCCTAAGATTTTATTTTTAACCAAAGAAGATTTAACCCGTGAAGATGAAGGCGCGATCAATGAATGGGATTTTCCCGACCATAAACAAGTAGGGCGTTTAAATATCGAGTTAAGTTATCGTTTTGACCCAGGTCATGATGAGGATGGTGTCACCGCAATTATCCCTGTGCATCAATTAAATCAACTAACCCCACAAGCATTTGAATGGTTGGTTCCAGGATTATTAGAAGAAAAAGTTATTGCCTTAATTAAGTCGTTACCGAAACAATTACGCAAACATTTTGTCCCTGTGCCTGAAACCGCAAAAGAATGTTTAGCCATTGAGCCTGATTTTAAAGGTTCATTATATGATTGGTTGTCAATGCGTTTGCGTAAATTGACAGGTGAGGCAATTCCTTTAACTGAATGGCGACTTGAGTTGTTAAGCGATCATTTACGGATGAATTATCGTGTTGTTGATGAAGCTGGTAAAGCCTTAGACTACGGACGTGATTTAAAAAAATTACAAGAAAGTTATACGAAAACTGCTGGAACAAGTTTTGATGAATTAGCCGCAGATGAACTAAATTACACAGGTTATATCACTTGGGCATTTGATGATTTGCCTGAAACGTATCAATTTACCCAAAATAATCAAGAATTTATTGGTTTTCCTGCTTTAGTCGATGAAGGTGAAACCATTGGTGTTAAAATTTTTGATACATTGGGCAAAGCAGACCGTCAGCATGAATTAGGTTTAGTACGTTTATTTCAATTGCAATGTCGTAAAGAATGCCAGTATATTTTAAAAAATTGTCGGGGAATGGCAAAAA
>CAYROI010000074.1:0-8398 GCA_964425835.1 uncultured Methylococcaceae bacterium | reverse complement strand
CATTTATTTTATCAAGGGTTTATTCGTTATATTCCGTATCAACAATTACAACAGCTCCCACGTTATTTGAAGGCAATAGCGTATCGTTTAGATAAACGTGATATGAATCCTGCAAAAAATCAGGAATTAAAACGTTACTGGTTTCGATTTTGGAAGGAAGTTCAAAAACAAGTAGACAGTGATTTTGTTTATCCTGAACGTGACAATTTTCGTTGGTTATTGGAAGAATTTAGTGTCTCACTGTATGCACAACAATTAAAAACCCCATTTCCTGTGTCGGCAAAGCGATTAGAAAAAGCATGGGATCTTCGCAAATAAAATTACATTTGAGTATTTTACTATGTCTATAAAAAATCTTCCTATAGGGCTACAAACGTTTTCAAAGTTAATTGAAGATAATTGTTATTATGTTGATAAAACTGCTTTAATTGCTAAATTAGCAAAAAAAGGACAATGTTATTTCCTTTCTCGTCCTCGTCGTTTTGGAAAATCCTTGTTACTGAGTACCTTAAAATCAGCTTTTGCAGGTGAGGAACATTTATTTAAGGGGTTATATTTAGCTGAACATTGGGATTGGTCTCAAAAACATGCGGTTATTCATCTGAGTTTTGGAGGGGGTATTGCGACATCTGTTAAAGCTTTGCATGAATTATTTCAGTTTAGTTTAAATCGAAATGCCTATTTACATAATGTCACCTTAACACAGGAAAGCTCATCCAATAGATTTGCCGAATTAATTCAGCGGCTTTATGACCAATCGGGGTTACCTGTTGTGGTTTTAGTGGATGAATATGATAAGCCGATTTTAGATAATCTCGAAAAAGAAGAAGCCGCATTATTGATTAGAGAGGAAATGAGAAATATTTATTCGGTACTCAAAGAGAATGATGCTTATCTTAAATTTGTATTTTTAACGGGCGTGAGTAAATTTAGTAAAATTAATTTATTTAGCGGTTTAAATAATTTAAAAGATATTTCGTTGGATTCAGAGTACGCTACGTTATGTGGCTATACCGAAAAGGAAATTAAACAAGTCTTTACAGATCGTATAGACGGGGTTGATTTTAAACAGCTTGCCAATTGGTATAATGGTTATAATTTTTTAGGCGAGAAAGTTTATAACCCGTTTGGGATTTTATTATATTTAGAAAAACAGCAATTTAAAAATTACTGGTTTGAAACGGGCAGCCCTTCTTTTTTATTAAAACTAGTCAGAGAACGGCAATATAAAATTCCTGACATAGAAAATATTTTATTAAGCGAATCAGATTTAGGCAGTTTTGATATTAATGATGTCACCTTAGAAACGGTTTTATTTCAGACGGGCTATTTGACCATTAAAGCGGTAGAGGAAATTGATGGTGAACGATTTTTTTATTTAAGCTATCCAAATAGAGAGGTTAAATCAAGCTTAAATCAATATTTATTACGTGATTTAACCCATACCACACCGAGTTCAATTGCACGTAATCGTTTTGATATTTATAAAGCGTTGCAAGTTGCGGATTTTCAACGCTTGGAGCAAGGTTTTAAGTCATTATTTTCCTCCATTCCAACGGATTGGTATCGTAAAAATAATATTGCTCATTATGAAGGTTATTACGCGTCCATTGTTTACAGTTGTTTTTGTGCATCAGGTTTAACCGTAATTGCCGAAGATACAACGAATCATGGGCGAATTGATTTAACCGTGATTCAAAAAAATAAGGTGTTCATTATTGAATTTAAAGTGCTTGATGAAAATAGTCGTCGAGGGACAGCTTTGGCTCAGATTAAGACTAAAAATTATCAGCAAAAATATTTAAAGACTGACCGGCAAGTTTTTTTAATTGGAATGGAATTTGATAAACAGCAACGTAATTTATGTGTTTTTGAAGTGGAATGTTTATAGTTAATGGCGGAGAGAGAGGGATTCGAACCCTCGATACGTTGCCGTATACACACTTTCCAGGCGTGCGCCTTCGGCCACTCGACCATCTCTCCTAATGATAGTGATTTTAGTGTAGCTGAACATTGTAATTATTTTTATTAATATTTACAAGCTGTTTATTCGCTTATTGGATAAAGTAGTGATTGTTTTCAAAGCCACTTAACTTTGCAAGTGCCAATAATTGATCTGGAATATGACTGAAATTTATTTCTGTATTATGTTGTTTACTTAATTTTATCCATTCAATCATTAATGCAAGTCCTGCACTATCACTGGAATTGACTTCGCTCAAATCTATATTAATGTTATGGCTATAATGCGAATGCCCAAAATCAATAACCTGGGCGGTTTTTTTATTAATACTGGCAAAGGTTAAATCGCCCTTGAGGGTGATATGTTCTTGATCGAGCGTGCTAATTTCTAAAACATTCATCAATATTCCTATTCTTTAGTTTTAGCATCGGTGTCTTTAAATAAAAATTGCCCAATAATTTCTTCTAAAACAATGGCTGGTTGGGTTATATCAATAATGCTGTTATTAACCAATACCTCATCCATCCCACCTGGCTCTAGGCTAACGTATTGTTCGCCTAATAATCCTGCGGTAAAAATACTGGCTGAGGTGTCTTCTGGAAGTTGATCGTATTGTGACTCTATTTTCATGGTGACAACGGATTGAAACTTTTTTTGGTCTAAGGTAATTGCGACCACGCGCCCAACCCGAACCCCGCCAACGACAACAGGCGATTTAACTTTTAACCCGCCTGAGTTTTCAAAGGCAGCAGAAATAGTGTAGCTTTTAGTTTCACTAAAAGCACTTAAATTACTAATTTGCATTGCCATAAAAAATAACGCGCCAATGCCTGTCGCGACAAATAACCCGACTAAGGTATCTTGCTTAACTGAGTGCTGCATTAAATGTCTCCAAACATAAGTGCGGTAAGAATAAAGTCTAGCCCTAAAATGGCAAAGGCTGAGTTGACAACAGTACGCGTCGTTGCACGACTAACACCTTCTGAGGTTGGAATGGCATCATAACCTTCAAATAAGGCAATCCATGAAATAACAAATCCAAAGACTAAACTTTTAATAATCCCATTAACGATGTCATCATAAAAATCAAGGCTAGTCTGCATTTGTGACCAGTAAGAGCCTTCATCAACACCCAATAAATTAACGCCAATTAAATGTCCACCAAGGATGCCAATACTACTGAAGAGTGCGGCAAGCAGAGGCATCGAAATAAAGCCTGCTAAAAAACGGGGAGCAAGAATGCGTTTAATCGGATCAATTGCCATCATTTCCATGCCTGATAATTGTTCGGTGGCTTTCATTAATCCGATTTCTGCCGTTAAGGCAGATCCTGCACGCCCTGCAAATAATAACGCACTAACAACAGGGCCTAATTCTCGAACTAACGAGGTGGCTACCATAACCCCTAATGCTTCATCTGCACCAAAATTTGAGAGAATATAGTACCCTTGTAATCCTAAAACCATGCCAACAAATAATCCTGAGATGGTAATCAGAAAAAAAGATAAGACACCAAGGGCATATAATTGTTTGCTAAGTAAGCGTGGGCGGGGTAAAACATCAATAAGGGCGATTAATATTTGTTGTAAAAATAAGCTGCTACGTCCCAGTTTAGTAAAGCATAGGCGCGTTTTTTCGCCTAATTGAGTAAGTAAATGAATCATGATTAATTTTTATCAAAGGCGAGTAGATCATCTACATAGGCATTAGCAGGATAATGAAAGTGAACAGGACCATCTGCTTCTCCGTGCATAAATTGTTGTACCCAGTCAGATTTTGAGTTTTCAATTTCTTCGGGCGTGCCATGACCGACAATTTTACCATGCGATATAACGTAAATATAATCGGCAATCGCTGCTGTATCCTTAACATCGTGAGAGACGATAATACTGGTTAAGTTTAAGGTGGTATTTAACGCTTTAATTAACTGAACCAAGGTTGCCATTGAAATGGGGTCTTGTCCTGTAAAGGGTTCATCATACATAATCATCATGGGGTCTAGGGCAATTGCTCTTGCAAGGGCTATGCGTCGTGCCATGCCGCCTGATAATTCATTCGGCATCAAGGCTCTAGCACCTCGCAGACCTACGGCTTGAAGCTTCATTAACACCAAAGTACGAATCATGGATTCATTCAAATCGGTATGTTCTCGTAGAGGAAAGGCAACGTTATCATAAACCGTCATATCGGTTAATAGCGCGCCACTTTGAAATAACATTCCCATCTTTTTTCGTAAATTGTATAACTCTTTACGCGCTAATTGGTGTACATTTTCGCCATCAACGATAATTGACCCCGATTCAGGATATAATTGCCCACCGATTATTTTCAATAAAGTTGTTTTTCCTGTGCCACTAGGTCCCATAATGGCAGTTATTTTACCTCGTTGAATAGTCAAAGAAATATCATCGAATATTTTTCGGCTTCCTCGTGAGAAGGTTAGGTTTTTTACCGAAACGATAGTGTTATCAGAGCGCACGCGATTTTTTAAGGTTAGAATGAAAGCGTCTATTTTCTACGACTAAGTCCTCTTAAGTCAAACAGCAATGATTTTGATTGTGGGCTAATTCACATTAAATATTAGCAAGATGATGCTTTGAGAGGACAGAAATAATTTAATTATGGCATAATACTTGCCAATTTTTAAGTGATTAATTATTAGGATAAACGGTTAAATGGCATTATTGCATCGCGATAAAATAGGCAAGTTAGCATTAGCGGTTATTCAAGCTGAGGCAAGGGCGATTGAGGAACTGAGCGTGCAAATTAATGATGATTTTATCACGGCTTGTGAATTGATGATGCACTGTCAAGGTCGGGTTGTGGTCACGGGTATGGGAAAATCAGGGCATATTGCAGGAAAAATCGCAGCAACCTTAGCGAGTACGGGAACGCCCGCATTTTTTGTTCATCCAGCCGAGGCAAGTCATGGTGATTTAGGAATGATTACCCCCAATGATGTGGTTTTGGCTTTATCAAATTCGGGAGAAACCGCAGAAATATTGACGATTCTGCCGATTATTAAGCGTTTAGGTGTCCCGTTAATTGCAATGAGTGGTCATCCTCTTTCAACTTTAGCTCAGTTTGCAACGGTGCATTTAAATGTCGCGGTTAAAGAAGAGGCTTGTCCTTTAGGATTAGCACCTACATCCAGTACAACGGTGGCTTTGGTGATGGGAGATGCCTTGGCGATCTCCCTTTTAGAAAGCAAAGGGTTTACTCGTGATGATTTTGCTTTTTCGCATCCTGGGGGAAGTTTAGGTAAGAGGCTATTATTACAAGTAGCTGATTTAATGCACACTGATGATAAAATTCCTAGGGTGGACGAGCGAGCGTTAATTACGGATGCCTTGCTAGAAATGACGACTAAAAAAATGGGGATGACTGCCATTGTTAATTGTGATAATCAAGTGCTAGGTTTGTTTACTGATGGGGATGTACGCCGAATGTTGGGAAAACAGTTAAATCTTAAAACAACACTGATTACCGAAGTGATGACGAAAGCTTGTATTGTTATTGATGCGACTATATTAGCAGCCGAGGCAATGCGTATTATGGAAAAGAAGGAAATTAATGCTTTATTGGTGGTTGATGAAAAGAAGCATTTGATTGGGGCTTTAACGATGCATGATTTAATCCATTCTGGGATTGTTTAATTGTGGAATATAAAAAAAATAATGATGAGTTTGTCATAAATAGGGTAAAAAAATTAAAATTGTTAATTTTGGATGTTGATGGCGTTTTAACTGACGGGCGTTTATTTTTTGATCATAACGGAGCTGAATATAAATCCTTCCACGCTCGCGATGGTCATGGCATTAAATTATTACGAAAAACAGGTGTTGAGGTTGCGGTGATTTCTGGGCGGAAATCAGCAGTTGTAAGTTTACGAATGAAAAATTTAGGGATTCAACATGTTTATCAAGGTCATGAAGATAAGATCGGTGCTTTTGAAGAAATTTTATCTAAAATGAAAATTAGTGCTGAACAAGTCGCTCACGTGGGGGATGATTTGCTTGATTTACCCTTAATGATACAAGCAGGATTAGGGATTGCGGTTAAGGATGCTAATTTTGCAGTTAAAGATTATGCAGATTGTATTACGGAAATTGCGGGTGGATTAGGGGCAGTACGAGAAGTTTGTGATTTTATTATGCAGGTGCAAGGAAGTTTTGATAGTATTTTACAAGGTTATGTAGGCTAAATTATGAATTATTCATTTACCTCCAATAAGTTCTTTTTACAAAATGCGCGAACTTATACTTTAGCCTTTATTTTGGCGGGGCTGTCTTGGTGGTTTGTCGAATTATTTCAATTACCCGAGGAAGGGGCTAATAAAACCACAAAATTATCGCAACATAGCCCAGATTATTTTAGTAAGGGCTATGTTAAGAAAGAGATGGATGAACAAGGGGTATTAAAGTCAAAATTATTTGCTAAAGAAATGCTTCATTATAGTGACGATGGGGTAACACATATGGTTGAGCCAGTAATAACGCTTTATAATGCAGACTCACCGCCTTGGGTTATTCGCTCAGAAACTGGGGTGTTATCAGTTGATGGTAAAGATTTATTATTAAATGGAAAGGTTTTTATTAATCGTGCCAAAGCTGAGGGTGTTAAGGCTTTAGGAATTGAGACGAGTAACTTAAGGGTGAAACCCGAAGAAAATTATGCAGAAGGAGATGAGTGGGCGAAACTAACATCGCCACCTCAATGGACAGAAGGGGTTGGGATTCAGATGGTGTTTAAAAAACCTATTTCATTGAAACTATTAGCAAATGTAAAGAGTTATTATGAAATTAACTAAAAAATTGCTTATATTTTTAAGTGTGTGGACGTTAAGTTACAGTCCCTTTAGTTTGGGCTTAGAAGATGACAATGAGCAACCAATTTATATTGATTCAGATACCGCATCTTATGATGAAAAGAAGGATGTTAGTATTTATACAGGGAATGTTATTTATACCCAAGGTTCGTTAGTGGTTAATTCAGATGAAATGACTTTTCATTTAAAAGGGGGTGAAATAACAAAAGTGGTGGCTGTGGGAAAACCTGCGCGTTTTAAACAATCCCCAGGGAAAGATAAGGACGATATTCATGGGGTGGGATTAACAGGAATTTATTACCCATCAACTTCAAAACTACATTTAATTAAAGAAGCTGAAGTTTGGCAGGCGGGAAAGAAAACTGCCAGTGATTTAATTATTTATGATACTAAATATTCGGTATTAACGGCAGGGGATAAAAATTCAGCCTCTAAACGTGTTCGTACTGTTTTTCAACCTAAAGCAAAAAAATAACCGCTTATGGCGACTCTGATAGCAAAACAATTACTTAAAAATTATAATAAACGCAGTGTTGTTAATGGGGTTTCGCTGCATGTTGACACAGGAGAAATTGTTGGGCTTTTAGGACCTAATGGGGCGGGGAAAACCACTTGTTTTTATATGATGGTAGGGTTAATTAAGGCAGATAAAGGTAATATTTATATTGATAAAAAAATTATTACACACCATCCCATGCATAGTCGTGCGAAATTAGGTATTGGCTACTTACCGCAGGAGGCTTCCGTTTTTCGTAAATTAACCGTTGCCAATAATTTACGAGCTGTACTGCAATTGCGCAATGATATTACTCGTGGGCAAATGGCATTATTGGTCGACCAGCTGTTGGAAGAATTACATATTTCCCATTTACGAAATCAAATGGCTTTAGGTCTTTCAGGAGGAGAGCGGCGGCGTTTAGAAATTGCCAGAGCCTTGGCAAGTAATCCTCAATTTATTTTATTAGATGAACCTTTTGCAGGGGTCGATCCTATTTCGGTGATTGATATTAACAAAATTATTGTGCATTTGAAGAGTCGAGGGATTGGTATTCTCATTACTGAGCATAATGTTAGGGAAACATTAGGGATTTGTGATCGAGCTTATATTCTTAATGAAGGTAAAGTGATTGCTGAGGGTGATTCAGAAGAAATTGTTAACAATGAAGAGGTTAGAAAAGTTTATTTAGGTGAAAATTTTAGTCTTTAAAAAAATACGGGTAATAATATAGCGATTCAATCTAACCTTCCATTTAAAATACGATGAAGCAATCTTTACAGCTAGGCATGAGTCAGCAGCTTACGATGACTCCGCAATTGCAACAGGCGATTAAGTTATTGCAATTGTCTACATTGGATTTACAGCAAGAAATCCAGCAAGTATTAGATTCAAACATGATGCTTGAAGTTGAAGAGGAGATAGTTCAAGCAGAAGCTATCATTGATAAAGAAAAAAAAGAAAATAGTGATGAAGTAAATAGTGAGGGTCTACAGACAGAAATTCCTGATGAATTGCCTACGGATTCTAATTGGGATGATATTTATGACAGTAATGTATTACCTACTTCATCATCGACAATGTCAGCCGAAATTCCTGACTTTGAGGTTCA
>CAYROI010000073.1:5214-10166 GCA_964425835.1 uncultured Methylococcaceae bacterium | reverse complement strand
CCCGTTAAAAGTGTTACCGCCGATAAAGGTAATAATAAAGGCAGCATTCGCATTATAACTTTAAAAAAAGGGGGAACAATTACCGAAGAGTTAAAAAAATATAATGCGGATAAAATGAGCTATAAGTATAAAATAACAGATATGAGTTCTGTTAAAACCATTCAACATGCAGGTCAAGATGAACAAATTCCTGTTGTCCCTGTTGAAAATTATGCAGCCACTATCAGCGTTAAAGAAAAAGCGGGAAAATCCATTGTAACTTGGGTTGCTACCTATTATCGAGCTTATGTTAATAATAACCCACCTGAGGAATTAAATGAAGCGGCTGCGGATAAAGCAATTACTGCCATTTTAAAATCAGGACTCACTAATTTATTAAAGAAATTTGATCCAAAAGGGGATGAGTCTGCCGTTTCTATTAAAATGAAGCGTTAGTTTTATTACGCGGATGTTTGAAAAGCCTGATAAGTCTTAAACAATTTATCAGGCTTTTTTATGCTTTAAAAACTTAGGAAATCAATCAATGAATTTTAAAAAACAACGGATCGCCCTAACTGTAATAGTACTTAGTTTTTCCAGTCATCTTATTGCCGCACCTTATGCTTTTATTAGTAATCAAATTGAAAATACGGTTTCGATTATTGATACTCAAAGCAATCAAGTCATTAACGCAATTGAGGTTAAGGGTAAGCCTGTGGGGGTTGCCATTAACCCAAAAAATTCTCACGTTTATATCAGTACCCCAAAAGGTGAGGGGTTTACCGTGATTGATACCAATAAAATGGCGATTATTAAAAAAGTTAACGTCGGCGGGGCATCATTGGGAATTGCTTGCGATCATCAAGGAGAACGGGTTTTTGTCGCTGATTGGTATAAAAATACCGTCTCTGTTTTTGATACCCACTCTTTTAAATTAATTAAAACAATCAAGGTCGGAAAATCACCTTCTGGGATGGTAATTAGCCCTGATAATCATAGCCTATATGTCGCTAATCGAATGGATAATTCCATTTCACAAATTGATTTAAAAACTTTTCAGATTAAAAATACCACGAAAGTTGGGGCGCATCCTTTTGGTTTAGCCCTTGATAGTAAAGGGGAAAGAATTTACAGTGCCAATGTTGAAAGTAACGATATATCGGTTTTATCCGCCAATCATTTAAAACGGCTAACAAAGATTAAAGTTGGCAGTCGTCCTTATGCGATTGCACTGGCTTTAAATAATCGTCGCTTATTTGTGACCAATCAAGAGGATGATACGGTGTCGGTGATAGATACGGAAACATTAACTGAAATTGCTCAAATTGAAGTCGGTGAGAAACCTGAAGGAATCAGTACGCATCCTGATGATAAACATGTTTATGTGGCTAATTGGTTGACAAGTACGGTGTCGATTATTGATGCCGAAACTTTAACGGTTATTAAAACGTTGGCAACAGGTGAGGGCAGTCGCGCTTTTGGACAATTTATACGCTGAAAACAGGGGGATTTTATTTTCACTGTCCAATGTTTCTTTGCGTAAGATGGGTAAAGGCTTCTTACGCAAGGGGTCGTACATTACTCCGTTGAGATAGAATCCGCTTCATTCTTAAGTGCTGCGTCTAAAGTATGCCAAGCTAGGGTTGCACATTTTACGCGTGCAGGATACTCACGAACCCCTGCTAAAACTGCTAATTTTCCGACAACTTCAAGCTGAATCTCTTCTTCTTTACCTGTGGTCATTTTATGAAAAACGTCAAACAATACTTCTGCTTCTTGCTCGGTTTTATTTTTAATAATCTCAGTCATCAATGAGACCGATGCAGTAGAAATAGCACAACCAGAGCCTTGAAAGCTGGCATCGGTAATCACATTTTTATCTAATTTTAAAAATAACGTCAACCGATCACCACACAAAGGATTAAAACCTTCAACTTGTCGGTCAGCATTTTCTATAATCCTAAAATTACGTGGATTGCGGTTGTGGTCAAAAATAACCTCTTGATAGAGGTCACGTAAATCTTCAAACATGGGGATTCCTTTGTTATATTTTAATTTTTTTCAGTTAATTATTTTTATTTCTTGTTCTGACAATAATTTTTCTTCATCTGTCGTCATTGACATAACAATTAATAATCTTTGTTTGTCGGCAACATGCTCAGATTGTAGCACTTTGGCAATTGATTCCCCTTTATCGTTATTAATATTATTTTCCTCAAAAACGATTCCCACAGCACATTCTGCGATAAATAATCTGCGTTTAGCTTTGCCTAAATAATGCGTACGCGCAATAACTTCTTGCCCTGTATAGCACCCTTTGTCAAAACTAATCCCATTAAACTCATCTAAATTTAACATTTGTGGAATATAGACTTCACTACTTTTCTCATCTAACCAAGCTAACCCTGCGCTAATAGCTAAATAATTCCAGAGCCAAGAACTTTGCGGGAAGAAGCCTTTTTTAAGGTATTCAATCCACTTTTTTATGCTATTTTCAACCGTTGAAATCATTAAATAAGTGGCGTTAGGTAACTTAATTAATTCATTTTTTCGGGTAAAATCTTTGGTAGGCAATGTAATGTTATTCAGTTGTTCAGCTGAAACCTGTAAACCACTCACACAATAATCATCATTGGCATCTATTAATTGCACATCTGAACGCATAATATACATTTGTAGCTTTTTTTGAACTTTAGTTTTTAGCGTGGTAGGTAGCACTAAAAAAAAACTTTCCGCTTGTTTAAAAATTAATAAGGTCGAAATTGTACGCCCCTTTGCGTTACAAAAAGCGGCAAAAAAGCTATTGTCCTCTCTAAGTTCCTTAATATTACAAGTCAGTTGTCCTTGTAAAAAAGTTAGGCTATCAGTCCCTGTTATTCTGAGAAGACTTAGTTGAGAAATAGGATACAGGGCAGAGCTTAAGCTTTTATTTGCTTGGGGGAATTGCACTTTATTATTTTCTAAAAAAATTGCCCCTTGGGTACTTAAAAAATCCAGCCAATTTGAATTCATATTAATTCGTATTCAGGTCAAAGAATGGAATTATAGCTTAATGTGAATAGAGTCAGTCAATATCTACTTAACGCCGTCTTAATTATGTTGTTTTTTTAGGACCATTTGTTTTTATAAACAGGGCTTATAACGATAATACCACCATAGTTATAAGCCTTTGATTAAATTATTTTTTGACCTTTGGTGTTGCGATTGATTGATAAAGTGAATAAGCACCAAAGCGCATTTGATGGGCGCGCCCTAGTTTTTCTTTAATAAAATCAATTGAAAACTGTGGTTTTAATTTTTTTCCATCCCAATGGTATAACTTGACAAATTGCTCGTTATCCTTGCCTTTTTTATCCCAGTTAGCTAATAATGATGAACTGTAATATAAACGTTTTCCATCCCAACTAGAAGAGACCATATTAACTTGGGCGGCAATTTTTTGTTCAAAGATTTGTTTGGGTTTAAAGGGATCAGAAACATCAAAAGCGCGAGTTTTACCATCCATAAAGGTATTCACCCATAATAAATTATCATCACTTTGGATGGATATATCAACGGGTAAAGGGATTTTGCTAGGATCACCAATATCGGCAACGGCTTTTGCTTGCCATTCGCCTTTTTTGTCTTCATAAATAAGCCAAATTTTAGAGGTTAACGCCGTGGTAGTAAAACAATAATTATGGCTAGGATTCCATGCACAACGAATTTCTAACGGCGCACCTGGGACATCAAATATTTTTTTAGGTTGTTTGGTATGTAAATCCCATTGCACCACCGTATTGCCAAAATGCTTCATGGCCTCTTTATCGGTTAATAGCTTGCCAAAATCCATCATATAATTTGACCAGCCTGTAAAAGAAGAAGTCAACATAATATTTTTACGCGGCAAGACACGGACATCGTAACCATAACCATCGGTATATTGACCTGATTTAATTGCGCCATTTAATTTTTTGTCTGTGGGTGTCCAATGAGTGGCAATATAATCACCCGCATTATTATATTCAACTAACCCTGTGCGTCCGTTGTGATCTTTATTATTAGAAAGTCCTGTAATCATCATTCGGCCAGGTAAAGCGTAAGTTGTATGAGGGCCTACAACGCCGCCACTTTTAGCGACAAAATCGGTGATAGTTTTAGTCAATGAGGGTTTTGCAGGGTCAGTATGAACATCAAAAATAAAAATTTTATTCGTATCTAGCCCCCCTGCCCAAAGATATTGACGGTCATCTGTAAAGCCTGAATGATGGGCTTCATTACGCCCCCCGACGGACAAACTAGCGATAACTTTGCCATAATTTTTTGATTTTGGATTGACATCTATGGTAACTAATTTATCTTGCTCATCACCAATGCCTTCCATACCTAGTGTCCATACATAAACAAAGTCTTCCTGACCTGTAATTTTTGCCATATATGGTGATTGGCAAGTTTCATCAGCTTGTAATAGGTTCGGACTAATTAAGGCTGCAAAGGTTAATAAGCAGCTTGATAGTAATTTTAATTGTTTTATTTTCATCAGTTTTCCTTATGTTTTAATGAGATAAAAGTCACTTATCGTTTTTATTATCATATTTATATGACCAGTCGTATTTATTTTGAAGATCAAAATAAATTAAATAGTTATCTCAGCAATTAGCATAAATAAATTACGCTGAAAAAGCTAGTTTCTTTTTTAGAAGCATTTAAGTTTATAATAAATTTTTTTAACCAGTAAAGAGAGAACAGATGAAAAAATTTATTTTAATAGCTATCTTAGCAATATCTTTTTTTAATTCCCATAGCGTGTTAGCAGCAATGGATCATGGGAGTAATGGTAACAAAGGTCGTAATAACGCTGCTTGTAAAAGCCAAGGTGTTGTACACATGAAACCTAAACATCTAGCAGAGGTGTTACCTGAGTCGGAATTTTCTTTTTGGGTAAAAGGGGTTAAAAATCCTAGTGAAGTTAAAGTAACGGTTAAAAATATACC
>CAYROI010000073.1:3046-5114 GCA_964425835.1 uncultured Methylococcaceae bacterium | reverse complement strand
CTGTTGTTTTAACTGCGCGTCAATTTTGGCAATCGTTGTTTCAATATCACCGACAACACTACGATCAGCGAAATCAATACTTAAGATTAACTAACACATAATTAGGTCTCATATACATAGTTAGCACTTCATTAACATGCTCATTCATTGGTGTTTATGTTTTGATGAAATAACGGTTTTTATTTTTGGTAATTGTTACAAGTGATATGTCGACATAAGTTTACGGCAATCATCGCTACTAATAGTATGATGAAGGTAATTAACAAAACTTCTGAAATAGGCATAAAAATCACTTTTTAATAGAAATAACATCACAATAGCTTAATATTTTTAGATAATCTCACAAAATCTTTAATCATAAAGCCTTTTAAAAGTTGACTTTTAAGACAAAATCATTCAATTTACTCAACTTGGAATGATAGATTGGGAAAAATTCCTATTGATAAATAATAAAAATTTATTCCAAAAAAAGCTTTAAAACTAATATTAGTCTTAAAAAAAATAAATCGTAGTCTGCCTAATTAACAGAATACTAGGAGAAAAATATAATGAATAAGCCTTTAAAAAGCTTACTGATTGCATCAACGGTCGCAGCAGCTCTTGCAATACCTGCTATCTCATCTGCAAATAGTGGTGTTGAAAAATTGACCTCAAACCCTGCAAACTGGGCAACTTGGGGGGGGAATTATGCGGGAACACGTTATAGCAAACTTGACCAAATCAACACAAGCAATGTAAAAACATTACAACCTGCTTGGTCATTTTCAACCGGTGTATTACGTGGTCATGAAGGCGGTCCTTTAGTCATTGATGACATTATTTACATCCACACGCCTTTCCCTAATACAGTTTACGCACTTGATCAAAAAACGCAATCCGTTATTTGGGAATATACACCGACACAAGATGCCGATGTAACCATTCCTGTCATGTGTTGTGATACGGTAAATCGTGGTTTAGCTTACGGCGATGGTAAAATATTTTTACAACAATCCGATACAGTGCTTACCGCATTAGATGCAAAAACAGGTAAACGTATTTGGAGTGTTCAAAATGGTGATCCTAAATTAGGAATGACCAATACACAAGCCCCTATTGTTGTTAAAGATAAAGTCATCACGGGTATTTCAGGGGGTGAATTTGGTGTTCGTGGATTCTTAGCTGCTTATAACATCAAAACAGGTCAACTAGAATGGAAAGGGTATAGTATGGGACCTGATGGCGATACCTTAATTGACCCTAAAAAAACCACTGCTTGGAAAGATGGTAAAGTTCAACCTGTTGGCGAAAATTCAAGTACCAGTACTTGGGAAGGCGACCAATGGAAAATTGGTGGCGGAACAACATGGGGTTGGTATTCTTACGATCCTAAATTAAACTTGATTTATTATGGATCAGGTAACCCATCTACTTGGAATCCAGTTCAACGTCCAGGTGATAACAAATGGTCTATGTCTTTATGGGCGCGTGATGCCGATACAGGTGAAGTTAAATGGGTTTATCAAATGACCCCGCATGATGAGTGGGATTTTGATGGAATCAACGAAACGGTTTTAGTTGACCAAAAAGTTAAAGGTAAAATGCGCAAAACTATCGTGCATTTTGACCGTAACGGTTTTGGTTATACTTTAGACCGTGTAACAGGTGAGTTATTAGTGGCTGAGAAATTTGATAAATCAGTCAACTGGGCAACTCACGTTGATATGAAATCAGGTCGTCCACAAGTTGTTTCTAAATATAGCACCGAGCAAAATGGCGAAGATGAAAATACCGAGGGCGTTTGTCCTGCGGCATTAGGTTCTAAAAACCAACAACCTGTTTCTTACTCACCGCAAACAGGTTTATTCTATATCTCAGGTAACCACTTGTGTATGGACTATGAACCTTTTGAAGTTTCTTATACTGCAGGTCAACCTTATGTCGGGGCAACATTGACCATGATGCCAGCAGGTGCTGACGTAATCACAGGTAAGAAAGATGGAACAACTAACTTAGGTCAATTTACTGCGTTTGATGCAAAAACAGGCGAAATTAAATGGTCTAACAAAGAAACATTCTCTGTTTGGTC
>CAYROI010000073.1:0-2946 GCA_964425835.1 uncultured Methylococcaceae bacterium | reverse complement strand
TCATTGCTATCATAAAAAGTTGTTCTTTATCTTCATCATGACCTAATAATTGTTGCAAAACCTGCATTGATTTTTTTGCTAAGGCTGATTTTTTACGCTTAGGGGGAAACATGGGGTCTAAATAAATGCAATCAGGCGCAGTTTCAAGTTGTGATAATAATTTAATCGCATTACCTTGTTTTAATACAGGTAAGGCAAGCTGCCGTTTTTGCACCCAGTCACGTTGTGCTAACCGTAAAAAAGCATCTTCTAATAAAACGGCCATCACAGGGGAACGTTCGATACATTGAAGTTGATACCCCATTCGAAAAATAAATAAAGCATCTTGCCCCCAGCCTGTGGTTGCATCAATAACCGTTTTAGTTTTCCGCCCTAAAGCTTTTGCTAAAATACCTTGTTTAGGCGCAGGGTAGGACGATTGCTCACCTGACCGAGGTTCAATATTAACCATTAACCCCCCTTTCTTAAGCTGTTTTTTATCTAAAAGTTTTAATCCCCCTTCCCGATAACTTAAAAAGAAATCTTCGGTCGTTTTATTATCAACAGATGAATAAAGCGGAATACTTAGTTTTTTAGCCAATTGTTGAGCAAGTAATAAATCATCGTGATCTTGATAAAGCACCGCTAATTTAGGGTGATATTGAAGTAATGATGCTTGCATTAATAAACTCACAATGTGTAAAAACAAAGGGGTATGCTACACTATTTCCCCTTAAAAATAATTATTAACGAGGTCGTCTTATTATGTCAACGCAATCACCAGAAAAATTAGGTTTAGCTCTTTCAGGTGGAGGATTTCGCGCATCATTTTTTCATATTGGTATCCTTGCACAAATGGCAGAACAAGGCTTATTACGCTCTATTGAAGTAATTTCTACCGTATCAGGGGGATCTGTTATTGGTGCGTTATATTATTTACATGTAAAAAAATTACTAGAATCTAAAATTGATAAAGAAATTACCGATCAAGATTATATTGAGATTATAAAAACCATTGAAGTTGATTTTTTAAAAGCGACAAACAAAAATATCCGCATGGCAACCTTTGGAAATTTTATAAAAAATTTCCAAATGCTGATGAGTTCGGATTATTCTCGCAGCAATCGAATTGCTGAACTTTATAATAAACATTTTTATCAAGCTATTTTAGAAAATGCAGGTAATCCGATAGAAATGCGTGGGTTAAAAATTTATCCACGGGAAAGTCCCCAGTATTTTCATCCCAAAAAGCATAATATTTTTCGATCAGCTAAAGTGCCTATTCTTGTTTTAAATGCAACGACCTTAAATACTGGACGCAATTGGCAATTTACCGCGCAAACAATGGGTGAACCCCCTAATCGAGAATCTCATGACAGTAATGATAAATTTATTAATGTTGATAAAAAACCGATTAGATTGCGTAGAGCGCGTAATGGTTATCAGAGCATGGTTAAAAGACAACAGAAAATGCCTTTAGGTCATGCTGTTGCAGCTTCGGCCTCAGTTCCAGGTTTATTTACCCCTTTAGCCATCAAAGGGCTATATTACGATCGGGTAAAAAAAGAAAAAATTTTACCCCAGCTAGTTGATGGCGGGGTTTTTGATAACCAAGGCACAGAAAGTTTATTAGATAATCATTGCACCCAATTTGTGATTAGTGATGCCTCTGGACAAATGGGCATTAAAAATCAAATTTCAACAGATTCTCTTTCTTCACTATTACGCGTAAGCACTATTTTACAAGATCGCGCACGGACTGAAGGCTTATTACATTTAATTACTAAAACAGAAAATAAAAATAAAATTGCTTTTATGGATTTACGTAAAGGTTTAGCTATTCGAGAAATCAGCTGGGTTAATGAACTAAATCAACCTGCAGAAAAAGATAAAATATTTCCCGCAACAACGGAGGAATATGGGGTAGACCCTAAAGTTCAAGAAAAACTTTCAAAAATGCGGACTGATTTAGACGCATTTACAGAAGTTGAGGCTTATTCTTTAATGCGTGATGGCTATTTAATGAGCCGTGAAGATTTGAATCAATTAAGACCAGAATCTAATCATGATACGCTTAAAAATGAGCAACAATTACCTAAAATTGCGTGGAAATTTAACCAAATTTCTCACTGGATGGATGCCCCTACGCCAAAATATCTCAAACAACTCGATGTTGCCCAATCAACGTTTGGTAAAATATTTAAAGTCTTTTTATGGCTTTGGATTCCAATTATTTTAGCGATAAGTGGTCTATTTTATTATTACTGGTCACAGATGCTTCAGTTTATGCTAAGTTCTCTTCCCGTGTATCCTTTTGTTCTTGTGCTTTTACTTTGGGCAATCAATAGTTCTGCTGATGCCCTGGTGAAATTAATCCCCTTTTTAGGTTATTTACGTCCAGTGATTCAATTTATAAAGGGTTTAATTAAAGCGTTGTTCTTTAGTTGGGGGTCGATTTTTATTAGCTTTTATTTAATTTTTCTCAATCCATTATATTTAGCACAGGGGAGAGTTTCTAAACTAAAAAAATAAGTTAGTCTCTAAAGCATTAATTATAAAGAGCTTGTGACCCCTTGATTTTTTTTCAAGCTGGCTGACCCCTTGATTTTTACTTGATTTTTACCCCTTGATTTTTTCTTGATTTTCTTTGTCAAGTGGATTTTTTTGTTATGTTTTTTTCAACACACCTTCAAAATACTCTCTTAGAAGCTCTGTTTTTATAAAATATTTTTCAAGAATATAATACAACACGAAACAGCCATTTATACAAAATGGAATTTGCGACTCATCTATTTTAAAGCTCTTAAATCTTTTCAAAGCGTGTCTCTGTCTCGTTCCCAAGCTCCAGCTTGGGAACGCCTACCCTCAAGCTCTGCTTGAATTTTTGACTCGCTGTTGAGATAAAATGTAAATGGTTTTCTAGGATAACATACGCATGGAGCTTGAAGTCTGTGTTTTGTTGTAGCC
>CAYROI010000072.1:0-10376 GCA_964425835.1 uncultured Methylococcaceae bacterium | reverse complement strand
CCCCCTTGTTTGCAAGGCTATCTGCTTTATCATTACCATAATTTCCTGAATGACCTTTTACCCACTTCCAAGTGATTTTGTGATCCTTGGTTATTAAATCCAAACGTCGCCATAAATCTTCATTTTTAACGGCTTGTTTATTCGCTGTTTTCCAACCTCGTTTCTTCCAATTTATAAGCCATTTATTAATGCCCTCTTTTAAATAAGAAGAATCGGTATATAATTCAACAACACAAGGTTTGTTTAAGGCTTCTAAAGCTTGAATTGCCGCCATCAATTCCATGCGATTATTGGTTGTATGTTCTTCACCGCCATAAAGTTCTTTTTCATGCCCTTTGTATTGCAACCAAGCCCCCCAACCTCCTTTGCCAGGGTTTCCTTTACAAGCACCATCTGTGTAAATTATTACCGATTCAGCCATTTCATTTTATCCTTTGCATTGATTTTAAACTCGTTGCTATATTAAGTGTTACAGGGTTTTCTTTGACAGGTGTTAAAGGAATCAATGTATAACGACGTTTAATCGCCTTAATAGCATAAGCTGTTGCCAAAATGGTATTTTTATTAAGACTAAAATTTCCCATAGTGGTTTTAAATGAATCTATTTCAAACTCTGTGCTGGTTTTTAATTCAAAATTAAGTAGCTTTAACCAATCTAAAATACGTGAACGGGTTATAAAATGACTTTGCCAAGATTCTGCAAGACGTTTATCCCAAAAATACTGTAATCGTAACCAGACGCTCCAAGGGTTAAAGCTTAAAATAATTAAGATACCTTCTGGTTTTAAAACCCGTTCTACTTCCCGCATAGTTTGAAAACGATGGGCATCAAACTCTAATAAATGCGGCAAAATAATCATATCAATAATTTCGGATTGTATGGGTAAATTAAATGCTTTTGCTTGAATTTTAGTCGAAAAATGTGTTCCTGCTGCCAAATTATCTAAAATAGTAAAGCGTTGATATAAGCTACAGTCAATAAATTCATCTTCAAAATTTAAAGCCCCAATTTGTAGCACTGTCTGCTTACAACCGACATCAATAGATTTTCTTAAATACTTAATCTCTAATGCTTGTAATAGCTTGCCTCTAGGCGATTGATAGCAGGAAAACAAAAATTCTCGTTTCATATTTTAAGGTCTAAATGGAAAAATGATAGAAAAATCAATGACAATGATGATACAATTAACACTTTACAGTAACTATAAATTAGGCGGATTAACAATATGATTTTAGCTGATTTTAACAGGTCATTGAGTTATTTATTATTTTTAATTACTTTAACGACCTCAGGCTGCTCCCAACAATCGACTAGCCATATTGCAATAAATACTTTAGATAAAGATGGGGTTGTTATCGTTCAAAATATAAATAAAGATGGGGTTATCATTGCTAAAAACAAGAAAACATTAATTAAAAAAAATTCGGATAAGCAACTTGCTAAGAAGGCATCGGCAATATCACTTGTAAAAAATAGAGCAAGTAATTCGCTTAAAAGAAAACGGGTTATTAACAAAGATGGTACAGAATCAATCTGGAGTCGGATGTTTTCTTTATATGCGCTTCCTGAGATAGATAATAAACGGGTTGATGCAGAAATTAAGAAATTCCTGAGACACCCGAGCCATTTAGTTAAAATCCAACGCCGTGCAGAACCTTATTTACGTCTTATCATGGATGAAATAGAGGCTAAAAAAATACCTGGGGAACTTGCGCTACTACCTATTATAGAAAGCTCTTATCGTGCTAATGTGACCTCGCCTGCAAGTGCTGCAGGGCTTTGGCAGTTTATTCCCTCAACAGGCTTATCATTTGGTTTAAAACAAAACTGGTGGTATGACGGTCGCCGTGACGTTTATGCGTCAACGCAAGCAGCGACGCATTATTTAAAACAATTAAGTAAATCTTTTGATGGTAATTGGTTTCTTGCTTTAGCATCCTACAATGTTGGCATTGGCAACGTTAAAAAGGCAATTAAAAGAAATAAAAAAGCGGATTTAAAAACGGATTACTGGACATTAAAATTGCCTAAAGAAACCCAAGATTATGTCCCTAAATTATTAGCTCTGGCTAAATTATTTGCCAATGCAGAAAAATATAAACTCCCTCTGCAATCTATACCTGATAGACCTTTTTTTCAAGTGATAAAAATAAAATCACAGTTGGATTTAAAAAAAGCGGCAAAAATGGCAAATATGAAATTTAACGATTTTTTTGTTTTAAATCCTGCGTTTAATAGAGTTATAACACCACCTAATGGGCCTTATCGTTTGCTGGTTAAAGTTGATCAAGCTAAGACTTTTAAACGCAAATTAGCAAAGTTGCCTAAAAATAAGCGTGTTGACTGGGTTAAACATAAGGTCAAAGAGGGTGAGAACTTAAAAGTAATTGCTAAATTGTATAAAACCAGTATTAAAGATATTATTAAAATAAATAACTTAAGAAAAAAAGAAATTAAAAATATTGATGTAGGTAAAGTTTTAAAAATGCCACCTGCACCCATCAAAACATTAGTAAGAGCTTAAAATTTAATTTTTAGCTTTATAAACCTTGAAGGTTTTTAAAATCTTTGAGGTTTTTTTTGTTTAACGGCTGAAAAAAATAAATCGCTTATTCCATATCATCCTCTCTTGATAAAAGATAAAATGCGCATACTTTAGCTACACAACTCAATTTTTTAACATACTCAATGAAAACAAAAAATATCGGTTTTATTGGCGGCGGTAATATGGCCTCTAGCCTTATGAAAGGTTTAATCGTAAGTGGGCATTCCCCTCAACAAATCTGGGTCTCAGATATTAACCTGCAAACATTACAAAATCTTGCATCAATACTAAAAGTTAATATTTCTAATAGTAATGAAGCGGTTATTAAAGCAGTTGATGTCGTTGTTCTTGCCGTAAAACCACAAGTTTTACAAGAAGTTACTAAAAAGATTGCCAAACCTTTGCAACATAAAAAGTTATTAGTGGTCTCAATTGTAGCAGGCATTAATCAACGTAGTTTAAGACAATGGATAGGTGATGAAGTAGCGATTGTCCGTTGTATGCCGAATACGCCTGCCTTGGTGTTAACAGGTGCAACCGCACTTCATGCAAATGCAAGTGTTAGTGATGAACAAAAAGATTTAGCTGAAAACATTTTACGCGCGGTAGGTATTTCTCTTTGGGTTAAAAAGGAAGCCGAATTAGATGCAGTTACAGCGGTATCAGGGAGTGGACCTGCTTATTATTTTCTACTAATGGAATCTATGGAAAAGGCGGCACAAGAATTAGGGTTAAGTCAACAAACAGCGCGGTTATTAATTCAACAAACCGCACTCGGTGCTGCAAAAATAGCATTAGAATCCGATGATTCTCCTGAACAGTTACGAAAGCGTGTGACCTCTCCTGGTGGGACAACAGAAAAAGCTATTGATACCTTTGAGCAAGGTGGTTTTGTGGCGTTAGTATCAAAAGCCTTACTGGCGGCAAAAGAACGCGCAGTTGAAATGTCTGAACAACTTGGAGAATTATAAAATGAATCCCTCTTATCTTGCTCAACCTGCGATTTTTCTAATTGATACCCTATTTTCATTATATATACTCGCCGTTCTCTTACGGTTTTTATTACAGTGGGTTGAAGCTGATTTTTATAATCCTATTTCACAGTTTTTAGTTAAAATAACGCATCCTCCCTTAAAAGTAATGCGGCGGGTTATTCCATCCATTGGAAAAATAGATACTTCTTCTATTCTTTTAGCACTTGTATTACAAATTATTTGTAATTTTTCGATTTTTTTATTGCAAGGCGTATTTCTGAATATTCCCGCTCTCATTATTATTTCATTTGGCGAATTATTAAGTTTAGCTTTTGATATTTTTATTTTTTCGATTTTTATTCTTGCATTATTAAGTTGGTTTAACCAAGGGAGCTACAGCGCGCTTTATAGTCTATTGGCTAAATTAACTGCTCCGATTTTAGATAATTGTCGTAAAATTGTGCCTGATTTAGGCGGTATGGATATATCACCTCTAGTGGCTTTGATTGGTTTACAATTGATAAAAATGATGATAATCCCCCCCCTGCAACAACTTGCAGAATTAATCGCCTAGCATAAAAGTTTTCGGGGGACAACACATGTTTTGTCCCCCAAAATTTAGGTGACTATTGGTGCATTTGAATATGGCATCTATTTTTCTATCCTTATGTTAAATGTTTAAACCTATAAAGCAATTCTAACGCTTTTTTAGGCGTTATCTCATCAGGATTAATCTCAGCTAAAATACTTAAAATAGGATGATGTTCTTGCGCTGAAAATAAATCAATTTGTCCATCATCACTTTCTATTTGTTGTTCTTGATATGCATTGTTTTCTAAATGCTGTAATTTCAATTTCGCCTGTTCAATCACCGAGCGTGGAACACCTGCTAATGCGGCTACTTGTAAACCATAACTTTGATTAACCGCGCCCTCTTTTACTGCATGTAAAAAAACAATTTTATCCCCATGCTCTTTGGCATCTAAATGTAAGTTATAAATCGTTTTATGTTCATCCGCTAAGGTTGTTAATTCAAAGTAATGGGTTGCAAATAAGGTAAATGCTTTCGTGACTTTAGCCAAATGTTCAGCCGTAGCCCAAGCTAAAGATAGACCATCAAAAGTACTCGTTCCCCGTCCAATTTCATCTATTAAAATCAAACTATTTGCAGTGGCATTATGTAAAATATTGGCGGTTTCCGACATTTCAACCATAAACGTTGAGCGACCACTCGCTAAATCATCCGATGCACCAATTCGTGTGAAAATTTTATCAACGATGCCACAACTTGCCGATTTTGCAGGAACATAACAACCAATGTGTATTAATAAAACAATTAGTGCTGTTTGACGCATATAAGTTGATTTTCCCCCCATATTAGGCCCTGTAATAATCAACATTCGCCGTTGCGGTGAAAAACAAACATCATTTGCCACAAAGGGGACTTTTGAGACTTGTTCAACAACAATATGCCGCCCAGCCTCAATACGCAGTTCTGTTTTTAGGTTTAATTTGGGACGATTTAAATCTAAATTATCCGCACGTTCACTAAAACACACGATGACATCTAATTCCGCTAAGGCAATGGCAGATTGTTGTAATGCGATTAAATCTTGAGCGATAATCCCTAACAATTCATCATATAACGTTTTTTCAAAACTTAATGATTTTCCCCGCGCACTTAATACTTTATCTTCAAAGGCTTTTAATTCTTCTGTAATATAACGCTCTGTACTTTTTAAGGTTTGCTTGCGGGTGTAGTGAATCGGCATTTTATCACTATGCAAACGGGAAACCTCAATATAAAATCCATGAACTCGATTATAACTAACTTTTAAGGTATTAATCCCTGTTGCCTTTCTTTCACGGGCTTCCATTTCAATTAAAAATTGATCTGCATTTTGACTTAGGTTTCTTAATTCATCTAAGGTTTTATTATAATTATCAGCCAATACCCCGCCATCACGGATTAAAACGGGCGGATTTTCAATAATCGCTTGTTCTAGTAATAATAAAAGTGTCGGATAATCCCCCAATTTTTGGGCTAAAGCCGTTAAATGCGGGTTTTCAGTTTGCTTAAGTTGCTGCTGTAATTCAGGTAATACAGAAAGTGTTTGTCTTAGTGTTACTAAGTCACGAGGGCGGGCTGATTTAAGCGCAATTCGGGAACTAATACGTTCAATATCACCTACGTGCCTAAGAATTTCTTGAAGCGATTGGTAACGTGATTGATCTAATAAACTTTTGATACAATGATAACGCGTATTTAAGGTGTTATGATCGCGTAAAGGACGGTTTATCCAACGTCTTAAACAACGACTTCCCATCGAGGTACTGGTTTTATCTAAAACCCCAAATAAAGTATATTGACTGTTTCCCGAAGGATGAAAATCTAACTCTAAATTGCGTCGACTTGCCGCGTCTAGTTCAATATAATGACTACTTTTTTCAACGGTAATGCCTTGTAAATGCGGTAAAGAATCTTGCTGATTATCTTTTAAATATTGCAAAAGACAACCACTTGCCGCAATCGCTAATGTCATTTTTTCACAGCCAAAACCTTTAAGATCAAGCACATTAAATTGGGTTAATAAACGTTGTGTTGCAGTTTCTGTGTCAAAATGCCACGGGGGTCGCCGACATAATCCCCGTCTTTCTGTAATAATTAACGGCGGTTGCCAGTTTTCACTAATTAATAATTCCGCAGGGTTAAGGCGTTCAATTTCGGTATATAATTGTGGGGTTGTGTTGACTTCTTGAAGAATAAAGCGTCCACTGGAAACATCTAAGCACGCAATACCGTAATGATTGTTTTTCCAGCTCAAAGCCACCAGTAAATTATCTTGGCGGTCTTCAAGCAAAGCTTCATCTGTTACGGTGGCTGGGGTGATAATTCGCACTACTTTTCGCTCAACAGGCCCTTTAGAAGTTGCAGGATCACCGATTTGCTCACACATGGCAACCGATTGATTTTGCTTTAATAATCGGGCGATATACGTCTCTGCCGCATGATGGGGGATTCCCGCCATAGGAATAGGGATGCCTGCGGTTTTTCCACGACTGGTTAAGGTAATGTCGAGTAATTGGGAGGCTTTTTTAGCATCATCAAAGAAAAGTTCATAAAAATCTCCCATACGATAAAAAACAAGCGTATCAGGATGCTGTGATTTGATGTGCAAATATTGTTGCATCATCGGCGTATGTTGGGCAGCGTTTTTTTGTGTTGTCATTCACCTATTTTAACTAAACAAAAACTAAGATACATCATGGAAATACAATTAATTACCTTAGCAACGGAATTAGGAAAAAGATTACAACAACAAGGATCAATGCTTGCGGTTGCAGAATCTTGTACAGGGGGGGGAATTTCTCAGGTTATTACCGAAGTAGCTGGATCGTCAGAATGGTTTGAACGAGGGTTTGTCACTTATAGTAATCATTCTAAAATAGAAATGCTAGGAGTTAAACAACACACCTTAGTAAAATTTGGGGCAGTGAGTGCAAATACTGCCTTAGAAATGGTTGCTGGGGTTTTAAAAAATAGTCATAGCGATTATGCTATTTCAGTGACAGGTATTGCAGGCCCTACAGGGGGAAGTAAGGAAAAACCTGTAGGAACGGTTTTTATTGCTTGGCAGTATAAAAATTCCCCAGCTGTGGTAAAAAAATATTTATTTAAAGGGGATCGCCTGCAAATTCGACAACAGGCAATAGAACAAGCATTAACTTGTTGTTGTCGTTAAACTTTGGTCATCGTTTTTGCTTTCATCATTGCCATTAAGGCGGCTTTTTTCTTCTTAATCCGTGCTTGCTGTTCTTTTTTCAAAAAAATCAATCGCTGTTGTCTAGCTTGATGGCGTTGTTTTGCTAAAGAGGGATTATGTTTTTTTTCAGTTGCTTCCATAACAATACAATCGACAGGACAAGGTGAGATACAAAGTTCACAACCTGTACATTCATCCGCAATCACCGTGTGCATCATTTTAGACGCGCCTAAAATCGCATCAACAGGACAAACGGCAAGGCATTTTGCACAACCAATACAATCTTTTTCAATAATAACTGCAATATGAGGCAGTTGATGCACCCCAAATTTAGGATTTAAGGGTTTAACACTTTTGTCTAATAAAGTTGCCAAAGCATTAATAGTTTCATCTCCTCCTGGTGGACATTGGTTAATATAGGCTTTATTGTTAGCTAATGCTTCTGCATAAGGTTCACAGCCTTGATAACCACAGCGTGTACACTGAGTTTGGGGTAATAAGTTATTAATTTTTTCTACGATTTCTTTGTTCATTTATTTAGATAAATAGACTAATCACTGCTAACAAACTAAGCCACAAAATCAAACTCAAATTAATGAGTTGGTTTGCGCGTTTAATATCATCATTGGTCGGTAAATTAGCCCCCCCAAAAAAAGGTTTTTCTTTGTCTTGTCCATGATAGGAGGCTGTACCGCCGAGCTTTAAATTCAAACTGCCAGCCCCTGCGGTCATCACCACGCCCCCATTAGGGCTTTCTAATAATCTCGCTTGGTTATCCCAACAATACCAACCTAAACGCGTGTTTCCTAAAATAATATAACTCAATGCGGTTAATCGAGCGGGGATAAAGTTTAAAACATCATCTAAACGCGCTGCTGCCCAGCCGAAATATAAATAACGTGTGTTTTTATAACCCCACATGGCATCTAAGGTATTGCTTAAACGATATAATATAACCCCAAAAGAACCGCCGACAGCAAACCAAAATAAAGGCGCGAAAATAGCATCTGCCCCATTTTCTAATACCGATTCTAACGTTGCCCTACGAATAGCTAACGCATCCATTTTAGTACAATCTCGACTAACTATCATTGCCACTTTTTTTCTAGCCAATACTAAATCATTTTTCTCTAAAGCAGAAAATACGTTAATGGCATGTTGCTTTAAACTTGTTGCGGCAATACAAAAATATAAAATAATGGGGGCAAAAACCCCATTAAACCAAGCCCATTGTTGTAAATAATAAAGGGGAACTATAAAAATAATTATGATAAATATTAATGCGCCTACCCCCATTATTTTTTGATTAAAATCAGAAAACTGCGTTTTAAGACAAATTTTTTCAACAAACGATGCAAATCGTCCAAAAACAATTAAAGGATGCCAGTTTTTAGGCTCTCCAAAATATAAATCTAAGAGTACGGCACTGAAAATGGTGATAACCCATTCCATCTATTAATCCTATTTGTAATAACTGTGAGATTAGTCTAGTTAATCAGTTGTCTGAGTTAATCGGCAACTGTTACTATAACAGCTTTATTAATAACGATAATAAGAGGTAACAAATGAATGATTCTTTTACCGAAATTACCAGTGAAAGTTGGTTTAGTCGACTAGGAGGCTCTATCAAAGGAATTTTATTTGGTATTCTCCTCTTTATTGCCGCATTTCCCCTGCTTTGGTGGAATGAAGGGCGTTCTGTTGAGCGATATAATAGCCTAAAAGAGGGACTAGCATTAGTCATTTCTGTTTCTTCTGAAATGATTGATCCTACGAATAATGATAAATTAGTACATACGCAAGGACTTGCAACCACTAAAGAGCGATTGCGCGATGATGTTTTTGATGTTTCTGCAACGGCCATTAAATTAATCCGTCATGTTTCTATGTATCAATGGCAAGAAGATAAAGAAAGTACCACAACCGAAAAAGTAGGCGGCAGTAAAGAAACAAAAACGACTTATCGTTATAGCAAAGGTTGGAATAGTCGTGAAATTAATTCAAGTTCATTTAAACGTTCGGGTCATAATAACCCGAGGATGTTATTTTCAGGTCAAACAATACAAGCACAAAAAGTAACACTAGGGGCATTTCAATTAAATTCCTCTCAAATCAAAAAAATTGATCCGATTACTAGTTTAAGTATTCATGATGCTAACCCCCCTACAACATTATCAGGTAAAAAATTAACATTAATAGATAATGCGTTTTATTTAGGAAATCATCCTAATGATCCACAAATAGGCGATATGAAAATTAGTTTTCAGGTGGTTAATCCGACTGATATTAGTTTGGTTGCCCAGCAAAAATCAAATAGTTTCATCGCTTATCAAACTAAAGCAGGTAGCCCTATTGATTTGCTAAAACTAGGATTAATGGATGCAAATGCCATGTTTGCTGCTGCACAAAAAGAAAATACGATAATGACTTGGGGGATTCGCATTGGCGGTACATTAATGATGTGGATGGGTCTAAGTCTAGTGTTTAAGCCCTTGGCTGTCCTAGGGAGTGTGCTTCCTTTTCTGGGAAATTTAATTGCGATGGGGACAAAAATTTTAGCGGCTTTAGTTACCCTACCTTGTGCAATGTTAACGATTGCTTTTGCGTGGATTGCTTATCGTCCTTTGTTAGCAGGCGGATTAATTGCCATCGCTGTTATTGCTATCGTAGCCATGAAGTTTATGCCGCGTAAAAATACAGCAACGGCATAAAAAATGTAGTATGGAGTCCAAAATAGGTTTTGGACTTCAAGAAGGGCAAAGAAATAAATTTATGACACTTTATTGATAGGGATTTCAGGTAAAAATAAACGATGTAAAATTGCCCCTGCAATAAATCCCCCGACATGCGCCCACCAAGCAACCCCTGCACTTTCTCCCTCAAATAAAATAGAGGTCATCGCTTCTTGTAGTTGTAAAATCATCCAAAAACCTAAAAAAGCAATCGCTGGGATTTCTACGAACACAGGTAATAAAAAGATAGGAATCCAAATAACCACGCGTGCATGAGGAAATAAAAAGAAATAAGCGCCTAAAATACCCGCAATTGCACCCGATGCCCCCACAACAGGCAATGCTAATTCAGGGGTGAAA
>CAYROI010000071.1:5526-10771 GCA_964425835.1 uncultured Methylococcaceae bacterium | reverse complement strand
TTTTCCTAATATCTAATTTGCGATAGTCTCTTTCAATTAACCTTAATACTTTTCAACTCTCTATGTGGTTTAAAAATCTATCTCTGTTTCGTTTTACGGAAGCTTTCACACTTTCTGCAACTGATTTAGCACAAAAATTAGAACAAATGCCTTTTCGCCCTTGTGGCAATCATGAGGAATCAAGCGTTGGCTGGACTCCCCCTTTAGGGCGCGATTCTGAATTATTGGTTCATCAAGCCAATGGTTTTCTAATGATTTGTGCTAAAAAAGAAGAAAAAGTTTTACCCACTGCGGTGGTTAATGAAATTGTGCAAGAAAGCATTTTAGAGCTTGAAACTGAACAAGGCTCAAAGCTGTCAAGGAAAGATCGTAATTCACTTAAAGATGAGATAATTTTTGAATTATTACCCAAAGCCTTTTCTTTTTCTCGTAAAACCTATGCTTACATAGATCCAAAGGGGGGCTGGGTTGTTGTTGATGCCGCTTCTTCTAAAAAAGCAGAAGACTTATTAAGTAGTTTGCGGCGTTGTTTGGGGTCTTTACCTGTTATTCCAATTAATACGGTCGATAAACCCAGTTTTGTAATGACGCATTGGTTAATGGAAAATCAAGCCCCCGCAGGTATTAACATTGAAGATGAATGTGAATTGCGTTCACCTGAAGATGAGGGTGGCATTGTGCGGTGTAAAAATCACGATTTAGCATTACCTGAAATTAAAAATCATTTAAAGAGTGGTAAATTAGCAATAAAATTAGCCTTGAACTGGGAAAACCGAATTTCCTTTATTCTGGACGAGGCGTTAGCCGTTAAACGTTTGCGTATTTTAGATGTGATTGAAGATCAAATGGCCGATATAAATGCTGAAACCGATGCAGAACGTTTCGATGCTGATTTTTCAATTATGACCTTAGAACTTGCTAATTTTTTACCTAGATTACTTGAACTTTTCGGCGGAGAAATTAAAAACTAATGCTTAAATCACCCATTAAAATAAATAAGTTAGCCGCGCTAATATTATTAGTCTTTGCACATGATGTTAGTGCAACGGCTTTTCTTTTACCAGCAAATAATGAAAGGTTAATAGGGGCTATTGAACCTAAGGTTTACATAAAAGCTCAAAAACATGAAACCTTGCTTGATATTGCAAGAAAATATAATCTAGGTCAAAATCAAATTGTACTGGCAAACAAAGGTGTTGATCGTTGGATGCCAAGTAAAGCAATAGAAAAAACCGCAAGTGATAAAGAGGGGAATCAATTTTTACGTTTAGGGGCAGGTAAAGATATTCATATTCCAGGAAGCTATCTATTACCCAGTGTTGCACGTAAAGGGATTGTATTAAATTTACCTGAATATAGGTTGTATTATTATCAAAATGGACGTGTGCTTACGCACCCAATTAGCATAGGGCGTGTCGATTGGAATACACCCTTAGGAAAAACGAGCATTATTGCTAAAACAAGAAACCCAACTTGGACCCCCCCCGCATCCATTCGTAAAGAACATGCTGCAAAAGGTGATATTTTACCCGCTGTTTTTCCAGCAGGGGTTGATAATCCTTTGGGTTTATTTGCGATGCGTTTGGGACGCGCTGGTTATTTAATTCATAGCACCAATAAGCCTCTAGGGGTTGGAATGCGCGTTAGTCATGGTTGTATTCGGATGTATCCTGAAGATATAGAGCGAATTTTCCCATCCGTTGCCGTTGGCACGCCCGTGATGATTGTTAATGAACCGATTAAAGTAGGCTGGTCTAAAAATGCTTTGTACATAGAGGTGCATCCTGACCTGGAAGATAAACAGCGTAGTTATCAGCAAAGATTAAACTCGGCCTTATCGCTTATTGAAAAAGCGGAAGGTAATACAATGATTAATATAAAAGGAAATATCTTAAAAAAAGCTTTAATAGACAGTGATGGTATTCCTGTTGCTATTTATCAAGGTGCAAGGTTTGAAGCGATGCCAACCGCAGTAATACAACCCCAAGAGCAAGTGAGTCAGCCTATAACGTTACCGATTCAAAAACAGGAAATAGTCGCCCCAATCACCGCGCCTATCGTTAATCCACAACCTGCAACAATGCCCCCACCGCCTCGTTTAGATACACCTGCACCTACTAATATTCAAAAACCGATCGTTATTCCTCCTCAAGCACCTGTTATTGAAAGAAATTTATCATCACAAGTTAATAATAAGCCACAACCGATCACAACAGCCCCTCTTTTAAATAACAACGTAAACAGTGAGAAAGAAAAACAAATTAATAGACCGTTGCCCCCGCGTCCTGCCTTTAAAATATTACTCCCAACACCACCAAAACAAAAAACTTTGCCAAAACCCCCACCTCCTCGTTTAGAAAAAGAGCCTGAGTATTCAATATTAAAAAGTGCAATTCCGCCCTCACCTTAACGCTGATTTTGAGTGGAACTAAATAAACAACTTTGATTACGTCCTTGATCTTTAGCAGTATAAAGAGCGGCGTCTGCTCTATGTAAGACATCCTCATAATCATTGTCTTTTTTTAATAAAGCGGCAATGCCAATGCTTACGGTAATATTGATCTGATGATTTCGGTGTTCAACTAAATGATTCGCAACGTTTAAACGTAAGCGTTCGGCAATAATTAACGCACCTTTTAGGGTTGTCGATGGAAGTAAAATGGCAAACTCTTCCCCACCTAAACGAGCCACTAAATCTATGGAACGTAATGTTGTTGTTAAAACGTCTGCAAAATGACACAACACTTTATCACCCGCCGCATGACCATAATTATCATTTACTTGTTTGAAAAAATCTAAATCTAACATTAATAAGGTCGCGCAATGTTTCTTGGAACGGTTTAAATGTCCAGTTTCTTCTTCTAACCGCTCTAAAAAAACACGGCGATTAAAAAGTCCCGTTAATGGGTCGGTATTAGCCAAAACTTTTAACTTCTCCTCCATCTGTTTACGAAGACTAATATCTTCTTTAATACCGATAAAATGCTCGATAACACCCGCTTTATTAAGGACAGGGGCAATATTTAATTCTTCATGATATAGGCGACCATCTTTGCGTTTATTAATAATTTCACCTCGCCAAGGTTTTCCTGTCAACAGCGTTTTCCACATTTCTTGGTAATAAGGTTTTGATTGCACAGAGGAATTAACTAATTCAGAAGGTTTATGACCAATGGCTTCTTTTAAACTAAATCCCGTTAATCTTGTAAACGCAGGATTAGCCCATTTGATAATGGCATTTCTATCGGTGATAATAATGCCATTTGCCGTTGCTTTTAATGCAGAAACCAATAACAAATTCTGTTTTTCCATTTTTGCACGTTGTAAACTATAACGAATGGCTCTAATTAAGCTATCTTGACTAAAATCACCTTTAACTAAATAATCGGCGGCCCCTATTTTTAAAGCTTTTAGGGAGAACTCCATATTATTTTGTCCCGTTAAAATAATAATAGGCATTTCTGGTGCGATAACTTGCGCTTTTTTTAAGGAATCTAATCCAGAAGAATCAGGTAATGATAAATCAAGTAAGAGGACATCAAAATTCTGTTGCGTTAACTGTATTTTCGCATCTGCCAATGTTTCAACCCAAGTCAATTGAAAAATAATCACCTGAGCATTCTTTAGCTTAATTTTAACCAAGCCTGCGTCCCCTGGTTCATCCTCTATCAGTAAAACTTTGATCGTTTCGGGTGCAGAACTCATCTTTTTTTACCTATAGGTAAACGAACTAAATTAAGCCAATAGTCTTCTAAGCGTTCAATAGAACGAATAAAATCCCCAATTTCCACTGACTTACTCAAATAGCCTGCGGCACCGAGTTGATAAGCTTTTAAAATATCACTGTCTATTTCTGATGAACTTAAAATAACCACAGGAATATTTTTTAGATTATCATCCGCTTTAATTAAAGTTAAAAACTCATAGCCATTCATCAAGGGCATATTAAGATCAGAAAGGATTAAATCAGGGCGCGGTGCATTTAGATACACCAATTGTCGTTTTAAAAAAGCAAGGCCTTCACATCCATTCATTACATGATGTAAATTAGTTTTAATTTTATTTCTTTTAAACGCAGTTTCGATTAAATAGGCATTTGCAGGCTCATCTTCTAATAATAAAATCTCAAAAGCGGACTGGGAGATATTAACCATAAATCACCTGTTTTTTCTAAAAGTTGCTCGCGTTAAGGTTTGTTAATGGGTAGGGTAAATTTAAAAATCGTTCCTAACCCCTCACCCTCAGATTCCACCCATATTTCCCCTGAATGATGCGCAATAATTTTACGACATAAGGCTAAACCAACCCCCGTTCCTTCAAAATGACTGCGGGGTTGTAAACGTGAAAAAACTTTAAATAAACGGTCGATTTGTGAGGGATCTATGCCTATGCCATTATCAGCAATACTCACTTGTAAATTATTTTTTTCGACTTGTGCTTTAATTTCAATGTGAGGTGCATTATCTTGCTGATGATATTTTAGTGCATTACCAATTAAATTCTGTAAAAGGCGGGTTATTTCATCTCGACTGGCAAATAACTCAATCCATTCCCCCTTTACATTAATCGTTGCTTGATTTGTCTTAATATCAGGCTCAAGAAATAATAAGGCTTCTTCTAAAGCATCATGACTATTAATTAATGTCATTACCTCAGTTTTACGCCCAACCCTTGAAAATTCTAATAACGCTAAAATCATCTCATCCATCCGCTTTGCACCATCAACAGCAAAGTTAAGAAACTGTTGCGTTTCCGTGTCTAATTGTTGATCTAAACTAGATTCTAATAAAGTTAAATAACTACTTACCATGCGTAAGGGTTGACGCATATCATGAGAGATAGCATAAGCAAATTGTTCTAAATCGGCATTTGAACGTTGTAGTTCCTGTTCAGCTTGTTTTTTTTCAGTAATATCACGATTAACCACAATTGCCCCTGTAACTTGATTAGCCTCATCAAATAAAGGGACAACAGAATGATTAATAATTTTGTGACTTTTATCAAAACATTCTATTTCTAATTCTTCATCTAAGGTTTCCTGACCTTGTCTAATCGCACGAACAGCCGCCCATTCATGTGCTTTTATAGGTTTTTTTGTCTTTATATTCCATGCTTTATAATCACCATATTGTTCTATACCTACATGCCGCGCTCCTGCCCATATTTTTTTTGCGGCAGGATTTCCTTGTAAAATAGTTCCTTTCTCATCTAATATCCATAAACCAACGGGTAAAATATCCATTAC
>CAYROI010000071.1:0-5426 GCA_964425835.1 uncultured Methylococcaceae bacterium | reverse complement strand
TGAATAATTGCCAAAAAATATTCCCAGCTCGCATCCTTTAACAAAGGAAGTCTAAAAAGATCGGTCGCTTCTTCTGCCCATGTTTGTTGATTCGTACATAAATTAGCTTCCCAAGTGATAACTCCCCCATAAGTTTGACTGAGTTTAACCCGTTCCTCATTGTCTTTACGTTCGGTAATATCTTCAATTGTTATAATAAAATAATGCGACAAACCATTCGGATAATGGAGTAAATGAGTCGAATAACGTCCCCAAATAATTTTTCCATCTTTACGAACATATTGCATGTCTATGGGAATATTATTAATTGTTTTATCATCCCAGCTTTGAAGGGGTGTCTTAGAATCATGATAGATTATTTGTTCAATATTCATGGATAATAATTCGTGATTCTTATATCCCATCATCATACAAAAATAGTGATTGACGACTAAAAAATCACCTTTTAAAGAAAGATTAATAACCCCCACAGGCGCGTGTTCAAATGTCATTCTGAACTGTTGTTCACTTATTCGTAGCGCAATTTCTGTCTGCTTATAATGGCTAATATCAATCATGACCCCTCGCAACCAACGTGGGCGATTATTTTCAATACTCACAGAAACAATATCACGTAGCCAAACTATCTCGTTATTTTTAGTGATAAAACGGTATTCAAGCTCATACGACTGCATTTTTTTAGTGTGATTAATACAATAATTAACGACCCAATCCCCATCATCAGGGTGAACATGTTGCAACCAAAACCCCGTTTGATACCAGTCTGAAATGGAATAACCAAAGAGACGTTCCGCTTTAGAACTTACAAAAGTAATATTAAAGGTTTCGGCATCTGCTTCCCAAACAATGCTTTCACTCGAATTTACAATATCAATAAAGCGTTGTTCAGAAGCCTGAACCTTGGTTTCCATTTTTTTGCGTTCAGTAAAAAAAGCGGCAATAAACTGACTGCATAATGCCATGCCTAATAAAAAAACATTAAGATCAACAAGACGTATTTCTTTACCTTCAATAAAAGCACCTTGTCCGTTATTACTATAAAATAAAGCCATTATTGAAAAAATGATGGCAGCCAACATCGCAGAACTCATTCCTAAATTAACCGCAATCAAGATTAGTAAAATAGTTGTAATGCTAAAAACGATGGCACTAAATTCTATTTGTGAAAAAATAAATAAACTAATAGGGACGATTACAATAAAAGTTAAAAAGAGCTTATAAAGTCGCTTTTTTAAGCGTTCATGACTAGAAAAAAAAGATAATAAAAACGGTGTTATTAGTGATTGCCCCATCGCATTACTAAACCACCAAAAAATCCAAGCAGATTTTAATGTAGATGTTTGAATAATATTAGCATTCCAGAGTGATAAAATGCCAAAAGACGCACTGAAAGGTTGTAAAACTAAAAAAATGAGTAATAATAGATTTCTAACATCTCGAACTCTTTCTAACGATTGTCGTAAATGAAAGGTATGAAATAAAACGGATGCAATTATGGCTTCTAAACTGTTAATGAGTGCAATAGCAGCCGCTATTTCTGGGTTTAAGTTATTATTTAGCCCCAGTAACAATTGACCGATAAAAATACCAGGAACAACACGAATGCCTAATAAAATTACCGCAGCTAAGGCAAAACCCTCGGCAGTAAAAACAATAGGGGTAACAATCGTGTGAGAGACTTTAAGAGAGAAACTTAACTCGCCTGCAATAAAATAGATAAGTGCCAATAGCAACACTTGTGTAACATAAAGCCAAGGTTTTTTATTATTTAAACAAGTGATGTTAATCATGATTTGTATTTGAAGACTGCTAGGGTGGATAGAATCCACCCTAAATTTTCTTATTTCATTGCTGCGATAATTGCCTCCCCCATTTCAATAGTCCCTGTGGTAGATTGCGGATTTAAATCAGGGGTAACAAATTGACTTTCATCAATAATTTTTTCAACTGCCGTCTGAATTTTTGTGGCAGCTGTTGTTTCGCCTAAATGATTTAACATCATCACCCCTGCCATAATAACCGCTGTTGGGTTAGCAATATTTTTTCCTGCAATATCAGGCGCACTTCCGTGAACCGCTTCAAAAAGCGCGACATCTTTACCAATATTAGCCCCAGGAATTAACCCCAAACCACCGACAAGCCCTGCGGTTAAATCAGATAAAATATCGCCAAACATATTGGTGGTAACAATCACATCAAATTGCTCAGGATTCATGACTAAGTGCATACAACTGGCATCGACAATTTTTTCATCAAATTCGATGTCAGGATGACGAGTCGCAACTTCTTTTGCAACATCCAAAAATAACCCCGAAGTATATTTAAGAATATTAGCTTTATGACAAGCAGTTACTTTTTTACGCCCATTTTCTTTAGCATAATTAAACGCATATTCAACAATACGTTCTGAGCCTTTACGTGTGACCACGGCTAAACTTTCAGCAATATCCTTTTCTTTGGTTAAATAATGCTCTAAACCTGCATATAAGCCTTCGGTATTTTCCCTAACCACGACAATATCAACATGGTCATAACGCGTTTGCGCGCCTTTCCACGTTTTAGCAGGACGAACATTTGCATACAAATCATATTGTTGGCGCAAAGCCACATTAATACTTCTAAAACCCTTACCAACAGGCGTTGTTAAAGGCCCTTTAAATGCAATACGATTTTTTTCGATAGAATTTAAGGTTTGTTCTGGAATAAGCGTTCCCTGCTTATCATAGGCACTCATTCCCGCCTCAACTTCTTCCCAATTAATTTTTACGCCTGAAGCATTAATAACTTTAACAGCTACATCCATAATGGATGGACCTATGCCATCACCTTTAATTAACGTTACGTTGTGCATTATTTAACTCTATTAAATTGATAAAGATTAAGAATAATACACAGATTCAACTAGTTTTAAAAATTAACAGGCTAAGTTTTGGTATAATCTGCCATTTATTTTACCATTGCCCTAAAGACCTTCTCAGGAGAGACCATGGAAAAGCCATTTATTCTACACATGCTGACCACCGCTAAAAATTTAAGTCCGTTTGATGTCAATATGGCACTGGACGCAGGCTGGGTTTCAGCTGTTCCTTATACTAACGTTGAAGCAAGTGAAATAACAGGGCTAATACAAGATGCTATTTTTTCACGTAGTCCTAAGGGTTCACAGAAAACGGGAATTTTTATTGGTGGGCGGGATGCAAAACAAGCAATGGATATGCTTAAAGCAGCTAAACATGCGATGTTACCGCCTTTTGAAGTTGCGGTTTTTGCAGATCCTAGTGGTGCATTTACAACGGCTGCAGGCATGGTTGCTGCCGTGGAGAAAAAACTTAAAGATAAATTTGATACCACTTTAGTGGATAAAAATATTTTAATCCTCGGTGGGACAGGGCCTGTTGGACAGGCGGCTGCTGTTCTTGCGGCTCAAATTGGGGCTAATGTTCGATTAATCGGCAGACAATTAGAAAAAACCCAACGTATTGCCAAACTTTGTAGTGAAGAATTTGGTGATGGCAAAATTACAATAACTGCGGGAATTGATGCTGATAAAAAGGATTATATCAAGACTGCTGATATTATTTTTGCAACAGGAGCTGCGGGGATTGAATTATTGAGTGCTGAATTAATTACAGCATCCCCCCAATTAAAAGTAGCCGCAGACGTTAATGCTGTTCCTCCCGCAGGTATTGCAGGAGTTGACCCTTTTGCGAATGGAGACCCTATTTCTCATTCAAAAAGTAATGCGATAGGGATTGGTGCATTAGCAATTGGTAATGTTAAATATCAGGCTCAAAATCGTTTATTGAAGAAAATGATTACAGACACACAACCTGTGTTTTTACATTTTGAACATGCTTTTGAAGTCGCACGTGAATATATTAATTCTTCAAAATAAAAAACTTAAGTTGTCAAAAAAATTTACTTTATAACTCAGGAAAAAATAGTGAAACGAAGTATTCTTCATATGCTTGACCCAATGCCTAATAACAGTCCATTTGATGTCAATATGGCACTTGATGCAGGCTTTGATGTCTTAATGCCTTATTCTAATGTCAAACTTGATAGTATTTATGCACTGACCCAAGATACTATCTTTTCAAGAGGGCCTGCAGGTGTTAAAAAAACAGGAATATTCATTGGTGGTCGTGATATGGCACTCGCAATAGAAATGCTTGAAACAGCAAAAGATGCGATGGTTCCCCCTTTTGAAATTTCTGTTTTTGCAGACCCTAGTGGTGCGTTTACAACGGCGGCAGCCTTAGTTGCCTGTGTAGAACGAGAACTTAAAACTAAGCACAACAAAGCGTTAAAAGATTGTAAAGCCCTAGTTTTTGGTGGGACAGGTCCTGTTGGTATTGCGACAGGGGTAATTGCCTCCCTTGCAGGGGCGGATACTACCTTAGTAGACCATTTATCAATTGATGCTGCTGAGGATATATCAAAAGAATATAATCGCCGTTTTAATAGTCAATTAAAAGGGGAAAAAGCTGAAAATAATAAGGAAAAAATAGCCCTACTTTCCGATGTAGATATTATTTTTTGTACTGCAAAAGCAGGGATTCAAGTTCTCAGTACTGACGTGTTAAAGCAAGCAAAACAATTAAAAGTTGCAGGGGATGTTAATGCCGTTCCGCCTCTTGGAATTGAGGGCATTAACGTAAACGATTTTGGTGTTCCTTTGGCAACCTTTGAAGATGCAGTCGGTGTGGGTTCTTTAGCAGTAGGTAATATTAAATATCGTTTGCAGCAAATGCTTTTAGAATCAATGCTAACGACCGAGAAACCTTTATATCTTGATTTTAGAGATGCTTTTGTTAAAGCCAGAGAAATTATTTAGTTAAATCATGTAATTAGTGTCCCTTCAACAAAATATTGGTAACGACCAGCCACCCTAAATTTAAAAGAGATGCGTTTTAACTTTGAGATGTAGGAATAAAAGGATTACCAGAAAAAGCGTCTTTGATAGCTTCAAAAATACTGACTGAGTTTTTTCGAGCCGTTAAGATATAACGACGAATAGATACAAATTGTTTTGCACCTTCTTAGGCTCTCAGCCTCAATAAAAGGTTGGATGATGCGCATTGCAAGTAATATGTTCGCAATCTTCATGGGAAAAATAAGTTTTCTAACGGAAATGTACCAATTTCCCTTGATAGCCTTTAAGAATACCCGCCGTATTCATCGCTTCTTTGCCATGTTTTTTATGAAGTGAGTTTATCGGTTGAAACAGAATGTAGCCAATGTAATTTACCTTCAACTCGCAAACCTGTTTCATCCGAATGAAGTAATGGGACTTGATGCAATTGCTGTTTGACGGCAGATATTGCAGATTCAATGTGTTGATTTAACTGTTGGCTCGCATTAAGAATTATTGGCTCAGAAAGTACTTGACCGTACAAATCTTTGAAAAATTGTCCGCCATTAGA
>CAYROI010000070.1:666-10879 GCA_964425835.1 uncultured Methylococcaceae bacterium | reverse complement strand
TTACAAGCTTCATTATTAGCCATGCAGCGGGCTTTTAATACACTAAGTATTCAACCTGACTGGGTTAAAGTCGATGGTAATCAATACCCGCCTATCGCTTGTGCTGGTGAAACCATTATTAAAGGTGATTTAACAATCGCTGAAATTTCAGCCGCATCAATTATTGCTAAAGTCCATCGTGATGATGAAATGCATATTTTAGAGCAATTGTACCCAGGCTATGAATTTTCTAAGCATAAAGGCTATTCAACCAAGTTACATTTGCAAAAATTACAACAACTGGGTGTGACAGATTTACATAGAAAATCTTTTTCGCCTATTAAAAGTCTTTTGTGATATTATTTTCAAAGCATGATTGTTTTGATATTTTTTAAACGATCAATCTGCCAATGGGCAATAGCCCAGTCTAAAATTTCAGAGATAGAAAGTTTTTCTAATTCAGTTGGCGGTTGTTGCTTTAAAAGCTTCAGAACAAAATAGAGCGTTTTTTCAGGCTGTTTCTTATTAACCCCCTTAGCTAACGTTTGTTTACTCAGTTTGTTACCCGTTTCATCAATAATAATTGGAATATGTAAATAACCAGGGGAATTAAATTTTAATAACTGCTGTAAATATAACTGTCTCGGTGTTGAACCCAGCAAGTCTAAACCGCGAACAACGTGACTAACGCCTTGCAGCGCATCATCAACAACCACAGCTAATTGATAGGCAACAATATTGTCTTTACGTTTAATAATAAAGTCACCATCGTCCAAACCTACATCATGACTAATCCGACTTTGTAATTGATCTTGAACTTCAATCACATAAGATGTTGTTTTAACCCGTAAGGCATGAGTTTTACAGGTAGAAATTGTTTTATGGCGACAAAATTGTGGATAAATACTTTGATAATTGACCAAATCCTTACGACTACAGACACAATGATAGATGACACGTTGTTGCCGTAACTTTTCTATACAAAGATGATAATCTTGCAAATGTTGACTTTGATAAAAAACCGACTCGTCCCAATGTAGACCAAAAACCTCCAGTGTTCTTAAAATTTCATCAGCCGCCCCTGCAACATTACGCGGCGTATCAAGATCATCAATTCTAAGCAACCATTGCCCTAGCCTTACCCGCGCTTCTAAGAAACTTGCAACAGCGGTACAAAGTGAGCCTAAATGTAGACTACCCGTAGGCGAGGGCGCAAATCGCCCTCGATAAGGGTTAGGATTGCATATTTTATGCGTTATCCCATTTGCTTTTCACGTATTTCATCTAAAGTTTTACAATCTATACACAAAGCAGCCGTAGGTCTTGCCTCAAGACGACGTACGCCAATTTCAATGCCACAGGATTCACAATAACCATAATCGCCTGTCTCAATCATTTCCAAAGCCTCATCAATTTTCTTTATTAATTGACGCTCCCTATCTCGCGTTCTAAGTTCTAAACTAAATTCAGATTCTTGTGTTGCCCTGTCATTAGGGTCAGGAAAATTAGCGGCATCATCTTGCATATGATGTACCGTACGATCAACTTCTGCCCTCAACTCATTTTTCCAGTTTTCAAGAATTTTACTAAAATGCGCTTGCTGCTCATCATTCATATATTCTTCCCCTTCTTTTTCGTCATAAGGCGTAAAACTGAAAGGGGTACTTATCTTTTTAGACTCGGTCATCCATTAGCTCCTAAGCATAATTTAAAAACTGCGCATTTTTAACAGAATACTTAGTCGTTAGCAAGAAATATTCTCATTTTTGTCGATAACGTGCCATTGATTTAAAAATAACAAGACTTAAATAATGCTAAAGTAATTAAATTTGGTAAAGCTATCAGACCATTTATCACGTCAGCAAATCTTTATTTTTAAGACTATTGAAAAAATATTTTAAGATTTAACTTGAATAATTAATTAAAATCATAGATAATGATTAGCTCTTTCAGCATAATAATGTTGGAAATATTATGGATACTGTGTCGGTTCTCTCGCAACGATACGCTGTAAACTCCGCCAGATTCGGAAGAAAGCAACGGTAGCAGCAGATTCGTGTGCCGAGGTGTAGCTGGTGCAGTGTCCACCCAATTTTATTATCTCCCTAGAGTCTCTCATGGCTTATCAAGTTCTCGCTCGAAAATGGCGTCCCCAAAATTTCACCGAAATTGTGGGGCAAGAACATGTTAGTAAATCCCTTATTAATGCCCTGCAACATCAACGTTTACACCATGCCTATTTATTTACAGGCACACGCGGTGTAGGTAAAACAACCATTGCGCGAATTTTAGCAAAAGCAATGAATTGTGAAAACTTACAAGATTCTAATCCTTGTGGGCAATGTCGTGTTTGTCGTGATTTTGATAATGGGCGATTCATGGATTTGATTGAAGTTGATGCCGCCTCTCGTACCAAAGTTGAAGATACTCGTGATTTATTAGATAATGCGCAGTACGCGCCTAATCAAGGACGCTATAAAGTTTATCTCATTGATGAAGTTCACATGCTTTCTACGCATAGTTTTAACGCGCTATTAAAGACGTTAGAAGAACCTCCCCCTCATGTTAAATTTCTCCTAGCCACGACCGATCCTCAAAAAATACCTGTCACCGTGCTTTCACGCTGTTTACAGTTTAATTTAAAACAACTGTTACCTGAGCAAATAGAAAAGCAAATGGGTTTTATCCTGACTCAAGAACAGATTGAATTTGATTCATCGGCTTTAAGTTTAATTGCCCGTGCAGCGGATGGTAGTATGCGTGATGGTTTAAGTTTATTAGATCAGGCAATCGCGTTTGGACAAGGGCGGGTTAATCAGCTTGATGTCAGTGCCATGCTTGGAATAGTTGCACAACAACCTGTTGATGATTTATTACGGGCTTTAATTGCGGCTAATGGGCAGAAAATCTTAGAAAAAATAACGGATATAGCCGCATTAAGCGCAGATTTTGCAGATGTTTTGCAGCAACTATTACAAATGCTACATCGAATTGCTTTATTGCAAGCGATTCCCAATTTTCATGATTCTGCCTTTGACAAACAGATGCTGGCTGAATTAGCCACCTTAATAAACCCAGAAGATACTCAACTTTATTACCAAATTGCGTTAACAGGGCAAAAAGATTTAGAATTAGCACCTGATGCGCGAATGGGTTTTGAAATGTTAATGTTGAGAATGTTGACTTTTAGACCTGTTAGCCCCCCGTCTCAGCAACAAATTATTACTAAGTCCAGTGTTGAAAGTGTAAGACAGCAACCTCAGCAACCAATTGCGCCTGCTGTTCAAAAACAAACGCCAGAGATAGCGGTGGTAGGAACAACGATAGTTGCACCTCAACCTGTTTACACACCTGAGCCAGCTATCGCTGCTTATTCGGTTAATAATGATTGGGCGGCAATGATTCAAGCAATGGGTTTAAAAGGATTGACAAGACAACTTGCTGATAATTGTATTTTAATAAAAATAGATGATAAATTTTGTTATTTAGAAATAGATCCTAATCATACTTTAGCAGGAACTAAATCTAAAGAAAAATTAGAAGCCGCTTTACAAAATTATTATCAAAAACCTTTACAATTACGCATTGGAGCTAGACAATCTAACAATGTTAGTACGCCTGCAGTTCGGCAACAGCAAGTACGTGAAGATCGACAACAAGCGGCGGTTGATTCAATTAATAGCGATGCAAATATTTATGCGTTAAAAGAACACTTCGAGGCAAGAATAATGCCTGGGACGATTGTCCCTATAGACCCTTCAACTACTTTTAATAATGGAGAATAAAACATGACTAATTCACTAGGCGATATTATGAAGCAAGCCCAAAAAATGCAAGAAGAGGTAAAAAATATTCAGGCGGAAATTGAAGCCTTAGAAATTACGGGAGAATCGGGTGCAGGCTTAGTAAAAATTATCATGACAGGTAAGCGTGAAGTTAGAAAGGTAACGATTGATAAGTCATTAGTTGAAGATGATAAAGATATGTTAGAAGATTTAGTGGCTGCGGCGATGAATGATGCAGTACGCAAAGTAAGTCGTTTGAAAAAAGAAAAAATGGCGGGTGTGACTTCGGGTTTTCCAATGCCTCCAGGGTTTAAAATGCCTTTTTAAGGAGAGAAATGATGAGCGATTGTTTATTTTGTAAAATGGCAGCTGGGGAAATTAAACCTGATGTAGTTTATGAAGATGATAATATCCTTGCTTTTAAAGACATTAATCCTAAAGCCCCTATACATATTTTAGTGATTCCTAAAATTCATGTGGCAACCTTGAATGATTTGGATGATATAGAAATTGGAGGTTTGTTATTAAGAATCGTTGCAAAAATAGCGGCTCAAGAAGGTATTGCAGAATCAGGTTATAGAACGATTATTAATTGTAATTCAGATGGCGGGCAGGAAGTTTATCATTTGCATTTGCATCTATTAGGTGGAAAGAAAATAGAGTCACTTTTAGCTTGATGATTTCAAAGATATTATGATTACCGAAATTAAAGTTGAAAACTATAAATCGTTGCATGATTTTACAATGGAAGTTGGACGATTCAATAGAGTTGTCATCTTAAAATATACATCTAAATCAATAAATTAACAGTTTAAAATAACATTTAAAATTAGGTGTTATTCAGAAGTAATTAATTTATAAATAAAATACGCAATACCTTCGCCAATTTGGACTTTGAACTAGAAATTTTCAAAATATGATGTGTAGGATCTAATGAAATGAATTAGTTACAAGATTGAAAACGAGAGTTTCAACTTACTTTGTACGTTTGGCGAAGGTATTGGGTTTAATAATAAATATAAAATAAAGGAACTTAATATTCCTCATAAAAGACCAAATAAATCTAAAAATAACCCAACCCCAAAGTTAACACAAAAATAAAAATATGAGAATAAGGAAATGAGTCGTTAGAGAGTTGTTGTTGAGCATGTAATAGGGGGTATGAAAAGATATAAATGCTTGGTTGATAAATTCAGAAATAAAAAAGAATGAATGATTTATTTGTTTATTTAGCTGCTGGGTTATAGAATTTAAATATAATTTATCGTTAATTTTTTTAAAAACAACTCTAATATATATGTTTATTCAATTATTGCTCTTAGGTGGTCTTGTTCACTCGGGTATAAAAGCCTATAAAAATTTTACTAACTCAGCTTCTGAAATTATACTAGAAAAAACGCCCAAATTTTCTGATGCTAAAACAAGTTTAGCAACTGATTTACGCCATCAACAACTGGCTGAAATATCATCTAGTCATACACAAAATGAAATTACTAAGGCGGATAAAGAAAATAGTCACTATTTATCGATTTCATCAGTAGGCTTAGGGTTAACATCCGCAGGGTCTTTATTTTTTCCACCCTTAATGCTTTTAAGCGTGCCTGTGCTTATTTATGTGAGTCTGCCTATTTTTGAAGATGCTTATAGGGGGGGATTTCAACATCGTAAATTAAATGCAGCGGTAATTGATTCAGTCGCGGTTGTTGGGGGGATTGTCACCCACTATTATTTTGTGAGTGCTTTATCTCATGTTATTTATTATTCAGCTAAAGGTTTATTAAATAAAACGCGAGATAATACGAAAAAAAATTTAATTAATGTATTTTCTGAACAGCCACAATCAGTTTGGTTACTTAAAAAGGGTGTTGAAGTTGAAGTTCCTTTAGATAGCTTAAAAGCAGGCGATATTATTGTCATTAACGCAGGGGAAATCATTCCTGTTGATGGCATTATTGCTAAAGGAATGGCGATGATAGATCAACATGCTTTAACAGGCGAATCACAACCCTCTGAAAAAGTAATAGACGATAAAGTGCTAGCGGCAACCATTGTGTTAACAGGGTATATTTAGATAAAGGTGGAGAAAACAGGTAAGGAAAGTATTGCGGTTCAAATTGGTGAGATTTTAAATAATACCGCTGAGTTTGAATTATCGTTGCAGACACAGGGCGAAAAATTTGCTGATAAAACAGTGATACCTACTTTAGCTACAGGTTTTTTAGCTCTATTAACTCATGGCGCTTACAGTGCTGTGGCGGTATTTAGTTCTAATTTTTCAGAGGTTATTAGGCTGAGTAGTCCTTTTAGTATGTTAAATTTTCTTAATATTTCCGCTAAAAATAGTGTTTTAATTAAAGATGGGCGTTCTTTTGAATTACTCAATAAAATTGATACCGTGGTTTTTGATAAGACGGGGACATTAACTTTAGATCAGCCTCATGTTGAAAAAATTTATACTTGCAATGGTTGTGAGGAAGATGAATTATTAAGCTATGCTGCCGCAGCGGAATACAGGCAAAAACATCCGATTGCAAAAGCCATTTTACAAGCGGCTGCCAATTTAAACATCCCTAATATAGATGAAGGTGCGTATGAGATTGGTTATGGCATTAAAGTTAAAGTTGATAATAAATTAATTCGAGTAGGCAGTATGCGCTTTATGGAGATGGAGAAAATAGCGATCAGTGATGAAATACATGATTTACAAATAGCAAGCCATAAGCACGGGAATTCAACTGTTTTTGTCGCTATTGACCAGCAATTAGGTGGAATGCTGGAATTATGTCCAACCCTTCGCCCCGAAGCAAAACAAGTGGTTGAGCAATTAAAACAGCGTAACTTATCATTGTATATTATTTCAGGTGATCATGAAGACCCTACCAGAGAATTAGCTGAAGAACTAGGGATTGATAATTATTTTGCTGATACTTTGCCTCAGGATAAGGCAAAGTTAATTGAGAAATTACAGAGTGAAGGCAAATCGGTTTGTTTTGTCGGTGATGGAATTAATGATTCTATCGCTCTTAAAATGGCCACTGTCTCTGTTTCTTTACGTGGTGCATCAACAGCTGCAACCGACATCGCGCAAATTATTTTGATGGATCAAACGATTAAGAAACTTGATTTCTTATTTCAACTCAGTCAAGAATTTAAATTAAATATTGATGCAGGTTTAACAGGAACGGCTATTTCAACGGCTTTCTGCATAGGTGGAGTATTTTTTCTGCATTTTGGAATTCCCGCTAGTTTTATGATTTACAATCTCACTGCTATTTCAGGAATGGGTAATGCTTCTATCCCTTTGTTGAAACATAAAAAAGATAATACCCAAAAAAGCGATAGTGATGTTTAATTATAAAATTACTCTGAATTTAAGACTTCGTTATAATAGGTGCAATCATCGTTTTTCTTTTCCAGTATAAACAATCCTCTGGCGTATCAAGCACACATACTTTTTTATCAATATTGCTAAAACCTGTTTTTTGTAACAATTGCAGATGTTCAGGGAAAAATCAGAAACCTCAGATGAATAATAAGTTAAGAGCGTAAGTAAGTATAGTTTTCTAAACCTGTTTTTAATGTTTGTAAATAGTTTTGTTGTTGCTTAAGGCTTAAAGTCGTTTTTTGTAAATGATTTTCATAACTGCTTAATAATTGTTCGGTATTAAAATTCACACTATTTAACATTTTTTCCACGGTCTCCCCTTTTTTAGGCGTAAGCAGTTGGTAATCTCCATTCTCTGTAATATGAACATTAACCGAATTTGTTTCGCCAAAAAGATTATGCATATCGCCTAAAATTTCTTGATACGCACCTATTAAAAATATTCCCATTAAATACGGCTCATCTGCAATAAGTTCGTGAACAGGTAAACTACTATCAATACCATCATTGCTAACATATTGTTTAAATTGTCCATCAGAATCACAAGTTAAATCTTGTAATCTAGCTCGTTTTTCGGGGCATTCATCTAAACGATGTAATGGTACGATAGGGAAGAGTTGCTTGATTGCCCACGCATCAGGAACAGAGCGAAATAAAGAGAAATTTGCAAAATATTTATCCGCCAGTTTCTCATTTAGTTGGTCAAATACGTCACGATAAATTTGCGCATGAGCGTTATCTTTTAATAAAGCATGAACGCGCTTACAAATAGCATAATATAACTGCTCGGCATGAGCGCGTTGGGTAATATTAATGATCCCATAAGCAAACATCGAATGCACTTCGCTTAACCAGTATTCTGCATTATGATAAACCTCTAAAGCAGAATGTTGATTAACGTTGCTTAATTGTTGCCATAAATCCTGAATAATTTCAGGGTCATTTTCCGAAGCTGGCTGAACATTATCGGGAATAGTTTCGCTATCGGTAATATTGGTAATCAAAACCGCATGATGGGCGGTTATCGCACGCCCACTTTCTGTAATAATATTAGGGTGGGGTAAATTATAAGTTTTACAGGTTTCGTTAAACTCATAAATAACATTATTAGCATATTCTTGAAGCGTGTAATTAATCGAACACGAACGCCGTGCGTGCATTCCTTCATAATCTACGCCCAAACCTCCTCCCACATCAACGGTATGAATAGGAACGCCTAAGCCACGTAATTCAGCATAATAACGCCCTGCCTCATATAAACCTTGTTGAATATCTCGAATATTGGGGATTTGTGAACCAATATGAAAATGCATTAATTGCAGACTATTGATAAACCCTGCCTCACGAATATCAATGATCATTGTTAAAATTTGTGCCGAATTTAAACCAAATTTAGATTTTTCACCACCACTATCTTGCCATTTTCCTTTTGCGATAGAGGCAAGTTTTACCCGTATTCCTAAACGTGGTGTCACTTCTAATTTACTCGCTTCTTCAATAATTAGTCTTAATTCCGACACTTTTTCAATCACCAAATAAACCTGAATGCCCATTTGCTGACCAATCAAAGCCAAGCGGATATATTCAGCATCCTTGTAACCATTACAAATAACAATGCTATCTTTAGGAGCTAAAGCCAACACCGCCATTAACTCAGGTTTACTGCCTGCCTCTAATCCTGCTTGCCCTGTTTTTAAAATGGCCGTAGTCACATCATGCTGTTGATTGACTTTAATAGGATAAACGGCAGTATAGTTAGCAGAATAATTTTTTTGCTGCATTGCAATTTTAAAAGCATTATGCAAACTATTAACACGATGCTGTAAAATGTTTGGAAACCGTAGCAAAATAGGAAAAGAAAGTTCTTGTGATTTTAAATCCTGAGCGAGTTGATAAAGGCTAAGCTTCGTTTTATCTTGATTCGGAGAAACACTAAGCTCTCCTTTTTGGTTAACATCAAAATAACCTTCGCCCCAATGATTAATATTATAAAGTGCTTGTGATTTTTCAATATTCCACATTGGTATATGTATCCTTAAAAATTAGGTGTAAAAGGTGTCTTGTATCTTAACACCAGTGTTCATTTAGAGTCATAAATGGCACCATCCAATGACGGTTGGATGAGAGGTAGAGACATTGTAAGTTGCTCTTGATTAAAAAAACCGTGGGTTAGATTAGTGCCTATCTCTCTTTAATAACGTCCTTAAATGTGAACAGTATCTGACCCGAATGGCACTTACTTAACATTAAAACTCATTTTATTACAATAGCTTATTTTTGATGGCTTATATGCTACCATTAGATTATGAAAAATACAATTGTAGTTGATACAAGCATAGTTATTAGTGCATTAATTGGAAAGGAAGGGCCCAGCAGAGAAATATTACGACTTTGCTTACTAGGAAAGTTACAACCATTAATTAGTAACACATTATTTTTAGAATATGAAGATGTTACTAAACGAGAAAAAATACTAAAACTCTGCCCTTTAAGCCAAAATGAAATAAGGGAATTATTAAATGCTTTTTATAGTGTTTGTAAGTGGACACCAATTTATTACCTTTGGCGACCAAACTTAAAAGATGAAGCAGATAATTTTTTGATTGAACTTGCCCTTGCAGGCAATGCACTAAAGATTATTACTAACAATATACGTGACTTAGGAAATGCAGAATTAAATTTTCCAAGTTTAGAAATACTTACACCAGAAACATTTTTACGAGGTAGATAAAATGGCAACATTAACAGTTAGAATGCCTGATGATAAACACAGCAGATTGAAAGCTTTGGCACAGCATAAACATATTAGTGTGAATAAATTAATGGAAGAACTCTCAACTGTAGCACTGGCAGAATTTGATAGTGAAGTAAGGTTTAGAACTTTGGCTTTAAAAGGAAATAAGCAAACAGGTTTAGATTTACTGGATAAACTTGATAGTAGTTTTATGTAAAAACCAAGGGGTCAGCCAGCTTGTAAAAACCAAGGGGTCAGCCAGCTTGAAAACCAAGAAAACCAAGGGGTCAGCCAGCTTGTAAAAACCAAGGGGTCAGCCAGCTTGAAAAC
>CAYROI010000070.1:0-566 GCA_964425835.1 uncultured Methylococcaceae bacterium | reverse complement strand
CAAGAAAACCAAGGGGTCAGCCAGCTTGAGAAAACCAAGGGGAGAAAACCAAGGGGTCAGCCAGCTTGATAATCTAGCTATAAATCATAGGATACAACAGTTTGAACTTGCTCTTTTTAAGGCACTTGAAGATGATATTGACAACGGAGAATATAAGCCGTTATCAAAGAATAAATTAGCGATGAAAAAAGCATTTTTTAAGCAAACTGCCCTCAATACCATTGAGAAAAAGACAAAGAAAAAATCGCTCAGTATTAGGCTGTTTGAGGATGATATAGAAAAGATCAAGGTGATTGCATTAGAAAAAGGAATGCCTTATCAAACATTAATATCATCCGTCATACATAAATTAGCACTCAAGCAAATAGAGGGATAAAAGGCTTTACATTATAAAAATGCAAAACCTTATTCACCTATTTAATTAGCGTCACCAAAACTATCCAATATCCAAGTCAACTTGCCATTTTCATTTTCGCCTGCAAAAATGAAATTCGCGTATACGTTTGAATTTTTGGCTGGATTGAGCAGTAAATCCTACTGGCGAAACGCGAAAACCCCTTGTATTA
>CAYROI010000069.1:0-11208 GCA_964425835.1 uncultured Methylococcaceae bacterium | reverse complement strand
AAAATTCACCATAAGGCCCTGAAACCATCACTTTATCGCCTTCTTTTAAATTAAAGATAAACGAGGACATAATACCTGGCGGCACTGAATCTGGCGCACCTGGAGGTGGTGTAGCAATTCGTACGTTCAACATGATTTCTTTTTCTTCGGGATAAGATGCCATTGAATACGCACGCAAAGTGTCTTCTTTTACCTCAGAGACATAACGCCAAATATCAAATTTATCCCAGTCTTCATGGAATTCTTTGGCAACATCCATATCAGCATATTTTGAAACATGTGGTGGGCATTCAATTTGAATATAACCGCCTGCACGATAATTAATCGCTTCACCCTCAGGTAAAGTTAAGACTAATTCTTTAATAAAGGTTGCAACGTTATCATTCGATTTAACCGTACATTCCCATTTTTTAACGCCGAAAACACTGTCTTCAACTTCAATGTTCATGTCATGTTTAACTGTCACTTGACAACAAAGCCGCTCACCTTCTGCCGCTTCTCTTTTGGTAATATGTGATAATTCAGTGGGTAGAATTTCTCCGCCCCCTGATTTAACTTTAACTTTACATTGTCCACAAGTTCCGCCGCCGCCACAGGCTGAGGGAATAAATAAGTTATTATCTGCCAATGCCATCAGTAATTTAGACCCTGCGGGAACATGAATTGTTTTCTCATCATTGATAAGAATTTCAATATCACCCGAAGCGACTAATTTACTTTTTGCGCCGATAATGATAAAGACCAGTGCAATTACGATCACCGTAAAAAACACCACGCCTAATAAAATTTCAAGCATTATGATACCTTTTTAAAGTTGAATGCCAGAAAATGCCATGAATCCTAATGACATTAACCCTGCACTGATGAAAGTAATTCCTAAGCCTTGTAGACCCACAGGAATATCGCTGTATTTTAATTTTTCACGCACACCTGCCATTACGGTAATCGCTAATGCCCAGCCAAAGCCACTGCCTATCCCGTAAACAACACTTTCGCCAAAATCATAATCACGTTCAATCATGAATAAACTGCCGCCTAAAATCGCGCAGTTTACCGTAATAAGCGGTAAGAAAACGCCTAACGCATGGTACAAAGCAGGAAAAAATTTATCTAAAATCATTTCCAGAATTTGAACTAATGCGGCAATCATGCCAATACAACTTAATAGGGCTAAAAAGCTTAAATCAACCCCAGTAATCCCCATCCACGCCAACGCATCTTCTTTTAATAATAAATGATAAATCAGGTTATTAGCAGGGACAGTAATCATTTGTACCACCATCACCGCAACCCCTAACCCCATAGCGGTTGATATTTTTTTAGAAACCGCAAGGAATGTACACATTCCTAAGAAAAAAGCTAAGGCTAAGTTTTCAACAAAAACCGCTTTAATAAATAAACTTACATAAGCTTCCATTAGTGATGCCCTCCTTCACCATGTGAAATGTCCAAAATCTTAAAATCTTGGGGTTCAACTTGTTCAGGTTTCCATTGACGAAAAAGCCAAATAATCAAGCCAATAATAAAGAATGCGCTAGGCGGTAATAACATTAAGCCATTCGGCTCATACCAGCCACCGTCTTTGATTAAAGGAAAAATCTCAATCCCTAACAATTTCCCAGAGCCTAATAACTCTCTGAAAAAAGCGACGATAATTAAAATCAAACTGTAACCTAAGCCATTCCCAATTCCATCAATAAAACTTGCCATCGGTGGATTTTTCATCGCATACGCTTCTGCACGTCCCATCACAATACAGTTAGTGATAATTAAACCAACAAAAACCGATAATTGTTTACTCACATCGTAAGCAAAGGCTTTTAATAGTTGATCGACGACAATCACTAATGACGCAATAATAGTCATCTGGACAATAATCCGAATACTGCCTGGAATATGATTACGAATCGAACTAATCGCCGCACTTGAACAGGCGGTTACTGCTGTTAAGGCGACTGCCATAATCAACGAAGTTGACATTTGCGAAGTCACAGCGAGTGCGGAACAAATTCCTAATACTTGTAACGTAATTGGATTGTTATTAACTAACGGATCAGTTAATACTTTTTTAGTTTCATTATTCATAATATTCCTAACCCTCCGTTCTTACTTTGTCTAAATAAGTCGCAAAACCTTCGCTACTCATCCAGTATTTAATTAAGTTGCTAACGCCTGTACTTGTTAAAGTCGCACCTGCTAAACCATCAACTTGAAATTCAGAACCTGGCTTAGAATTATCAACTACGCCTTTAATCAATTTCAAAGCAACTTCACCTGATTCTGTATAGACTTTCTTACCTGCCCATAACGCACGCCAGTTAGGGTTAACGACTTCGCCACCTAATCCTGGTGTTTCTGCTTGGTCATAAAAGTTAATACTTTGAACCGTTTGACCATCGGCATCTAAGGCTAAAAAGCCATACATGGTTGACCATAAACCATAACCGTGAACAGGCAAGATGATTGATTTAATCGCCCCGCCTTCTTTTACCAAATAAACTTTAGCAATTTTAGCTTTAACTTTAATACTGGCAAGATCTTTATCTTTAGAAATGACAATATTTTGTGCAGGATCTTTAGCCGCTTTGCGTTGGTCATAGGTGGTTACGTCAATATCTTCAACGTATTCCCCTGTTTTCATATTCACTAATTTTGCTTCAATTTTTTCAGAAAAAGCCTGATGAATATTAGTATTTTCCATCAATAACCCTGCCACATCGAGGATATTTTTTTTCATATCCATTGCTTTATTTTCAACTTGCAACGGTTTTAAGGCAACGGCTGAAATTGAAACTAAAATCGCACAGACAAAACATAACGATAAGGCAATCGCAATGGTTTTTTCTAAACTATCATTACTTAAGGCTAAAATTTGATCTCTGTATTTTGCAAATTTTTGATAATGTTTACACTTGTCTAATTTTTCGCAAACGTTTGTCATAAATTTACAGTGTTTTTTCTCATTAGACATGACGTTTCATCCTTCTTTTAATATTTGCCTGAACCACAAAGTAATCAATCACAGGGGCAAACATGTTTGCAAATAAAATTGATAACATCATCCCTTCTGGAAACGCAGGATTGACGACACGCACTAAGACGACCATGACGCCGATTAATGCCCCAAATATCCAACGCCCTGTATTGGTCATTGCCGCAGACACAGGGTCTGTTGCCATATAAACCATACCGAAAGCAAAGCCGCCTAAGGTTAAATGCCAATAAAAAGGCATTGCAAACATCGGGTTACTATCACTACCAATAACATTAAATAAAACGGAAGTGGCGATCATTCCACCTAACACACCCGCCATAATGCGGTAGGATGCAATTTTAGTATAAAGTAAAAATGCCGCGCCGATTAAGATAGCAACGGTTGAAGTTTCACCCATTGAACCTGGCATAAAGCCCATGAAAGTTTGAAACCAGCTATAACCTGCATTGGTTACCGCATCCATACCCCCTTGTGCCGCTAATCCTAAGGGTGTTGCCGCCGTAAAACCATCAACACCGACCCAAACTGCATCGCCTGAAATGGAGGCAGGGTAAGCAAAAAATAAAAACGCACGTCCTGTTAATGCTGGGTTTAAAAAGTTTTTACCTGTCCCACCAAAGACTTCTTTACCAATCACGATTCCAAATGAAATCCCTAATGCCACTTGCCATAAAGGCATATCAGGGGGCAAAATCAAAGTGTAAAGCATTGAAGAAACTAAAAAGCCTTCATTGACTTCATGACCCCGAACCGTGGCAAATAAAACCTCCCAAATTCCACCAACAGCTAAGGTAACAATATAAATCGGTAAGAAAAATAATGCACCATGAATAAAATTTGAAATGGGATTCATCGGGTTATAGCCGAAGATATTCATCACCAAACTGCGCCAGCTTGGGGATTCTGTCAGCCCCATTGCTTCAATCGCTAAATTTGCTTGATAGCCCGTGTTATACATCGCCATCATAATACAAAAAAACGTTGCAATGACCACGAAGGTCATCGTACGTTTTAAATCATTCCCATCACGAACATGGGTTTTACCTTTGGTGACATCCGATGGGGTATATATAAAGGTATCAACCATTTCGTAAAGACCATAGTAAGTTTCTAACTTACCGCCTTTGACAAAATGCGGTTCAACCTTATCTAATAACTCTCTCGCTGAGATCATCCTTCCACCTCAATTTTGGTTAAATTCGCGCGTAATACTGGGGCGAAATCATGTTTACCAGGGTCTACAAAGGTAAACAAACTCATATCTTCTTCATCCAATTCTAAGCAGCCTAACAATTGTGCTTGATCGGTATCACCTACCAACAAGGCTTTTATTAAAGGCGTGGCTAAAATATCCATGGGCATTACGGATTCATAAACGCCCACAGGAACAACCGCGCGGTTACTGCCATTTTTATCGGTGGTCAATGGAAATAAACGATTAGCTTTACGATCACAGCTTGAAGTATAAACATTCATCGCGGAATATTTATTTTTCCCAGCCACCATCCAGCCAAATAATTCACGTTGACGACCTTCTTTCAACGCTGAAATTTGCAGTGCATAGCATCCTAGGTAACTTGCCCAATCAATCGCCTCATGACCATATAAAACAGACCCTGAAATCACGCGATTTTCATCATCGGTTAATTCACCTGCGACTAAATCATCGGTATTCGCCCCGACACGGGTACGAACTAAACGTGGGTTTTTAACCGCAGGCCCTGCAAGAGAAACAACGCGTTCAACGTTAATTTTTCCTGTGGTAAATAATGCACCAATAGCAATCACCGCTTGATAATCTAAATGCCAAACTGTTTTATCATGATGAGTCGGATCAAGGAAATGAATATGGGTGCTAGGAAGCCCTGCAGGATGCGCGCCTGAAAATTCAGCTACCTCAATATCTGAGCTTGTAATATCAGCCCCTGTGGCCTTACAAAGATAGGTTTTACCCTTACTTAATTTTGAAATAACTTTTAAACCGTTGGCAAAATCATCCTTGCGTTCTTTAATAATAATTTCAGGATTAGCCGCTAAAGGTCGAGTATCAATTGCAGTAACAAAAATTGCTGCTGGCGTAGTATCGGTATGGGGGACTTTTCCATACGGACGATTTTTAAAAGAAGTCCAAAGTCCTGAGGCTAATAAATTTTCTTTAACTTCATCTGTCGTTAAATCATCAAGCTTATCAGTGGTATATTTTTTAAAGGTTTCTTCAGCATCCCCTTTAATTTCAATGGCAACCGATTGTAATACCCGTTTTTCACCTCGATTAATAGCGGTGACTACACCTGCTGCGGGGGATGTAAAAATGACTCCAGGATTTTGCTTATCAGCAAATAAAGGTTGACCTAATTTGATGGTATCGCCTTCTACGACCATCATTTTAGGTTTTAACCCGATAAAATCCTGCCCGAGGATAGCAACGGATTTAACCGCATTGCCATCCGAAATTTTTTGTTCAGGAATACCTGTAATAGGTAAATCTAAACCGTTAGTTATATTAAATTGCATAGTGAATAAGCCTAATCTCCAAACAAGTTGTGGTAAACACGCCTCTTGATTTTATAGTTATTAAATAAGAGGGACTTGAAAAATGTAAAACCTTACCATTACACCATAAAACCCCTCATTGCTCAATCAGTAAACTTAAGGCCAAGGTTATTGTTTATATTCAATTAGCCTATTTAGAATCAAGCTGGATTTACTTTAAGTTTTCTTAATATATTTAAAACGAGGATCATCTGGCGTCCCTTCAAATACACCGTTGGAATCACTCGCTGCATCCCACATTAAAACCTCTTCTATTTTTTTAGCTAATTTAAAATCTTTTTCAGTAACCCCTTTAGCAGAATGTGTGACTAATTTTACGATGACAAAGGCATAAGAGACATTTAGATCTGGATGATGCCATGCTTTTTCAGCTAAATGCCCAACAGTCGTTACCACCATTAACGTCGCTTTCCAGCCACTGGTTTTAAATTTACGCCGTATCCAACCATTTTCATAATACCATTGAGGTAATTCATCTTTTAAACGTCGTGTAATCTCTTCATCACTAAACGTTGTTTCGAGTTGTGGTGTCATAATAATCTCTCTTTGTCGTTGTTATTTTTTATAAAAACCAAGTGCTTAACCAAGGTATGTAAGTAATAATTAATACGGCCACTAATAATATCAACATGAAGGGAATAGTTGCTTGATAAATTTCAGTGATGGGTTTATTAAAACGATAACTGGCAATAAATAAATTCATGCCGACAGGGGGGGTGAAATAACCAATTTGCATATTGGCAAGAAAAATAACCCCCAAATGTAGGGGATGAACTTGATAACCCAGCGCAACAGGTATAATTAATGGGACAACAATAATGAGGGCTGAAAAAATATCCAATATTGCCCCCAGAATAAGCAGAAAAAAATTAAGTAACAATAAAAAAGTAAATTTACTTTCTACATTCGACTTTACCCATGCAAATAATCGGGCAGGCACTTCTGCATCCACTAAATAATTAGTAAATGCCATTGCAACAGCGAGTATTAATAAAATACTCCCTATCATTTGCATGGCATCTAAAATTATTTTATTTAATTGCGCTAATTTTATTTCTTTATAAATAAAAATTTCGACTATCAATACATAGACGGCTGTCACTGCGGCAACTTCTGAAATGGTAAAAAATCCCCCAAAAATTCCTATAAGAATAAACAAAGGGAGCGGGATTTCCCAAATAGATTCTAATAATACCGATTTGGCAATTGCTATTGAAAACTTAGGTTTCGATACTTTTATTTTTCGGGTTGTCCAAGCTAACCATGACCCTAGTAATAAGATCATTAGTAAGGCAGGTAGTAGCCCTGCAATAAATAATTGTGGCAAGGTAATTTCGATACCAAGGTTCATCTGCTGAATAATAATTCCATATAAGATGAGTGGTACAGAAGGCGGAAGTAACAGACCTAGACTCCCTGTTGTTGTGACTAAACCGAGGCTTAGTTTTTCGGGATAACCCTCTTTTACTAATGCGGGAAGTAGCAACGCACCAAGAGCCACAATCGTCACCCCTGATGCCCCTGTAAAAGCGGTAAAGATGGCACAACTTAACAATGAAATAATCGCTAAACTGGAAGGCATCCAGCTAAAAAATACATGGGTTAGTTTTAATAGTCGTTCAGAGGTATTACTTTCAGAAAGAATATAACCTACAAAGGTAAATAAAGGCAGTGCGACCAATAGAGGGGTATCTGCAAGACGGTAAATTTCAATACTAATAACGGCTAAATCAATTTCTGCATGATAAAAACCTAACATCGTTGCGGCTAAAATAATGACAAACAGCGGCATTCCCAGTAATAACATGATGAGCAAAATAGCGATGGCTATTGTTATCATGATAAATCATCGTTCATTTCACCAATAAAATTAGTCGCCATCAATTTTTCTATGGCTAATGGTGACCAAGCATTATTACAATAGTCTTTTAAACTTATTAAGTAAGTCAATTTACAAAAAGCCGTGATTGCTGTCATATCTGTGACACCAACAACACCAATGCGAGCTAACCAACTTCCTGAGGCATAGTTATTAGAATTAACCGTCGCTTGTAAAACTTGACTACAATTAATGATAATGATTCCTTGCGCTCGGGCTGTTTTTAAAATTTTATAAACCGCCCCTTTTTCAGGGCAAGTAGGATTTCCTGATGGGAAATTTCCCGCACCATAAGATTCAAGAATAAGTCCCTTAATCCCTTGGTTTATACAGCACTCAAGCATTGTTGCCATAATACTGGTATTTTTCTCAGAATTATAGGGTGCAGGATAAGCTGAAAAAGGTAAAACAAGCGCATCATTTATATTCTCACTGATAAACTTAAGTTGTTTTATCACTTGTTTACGGATGGATAAATTATCTAGTGAATAACTCGAATTGCTAACATTGAAAGAACAACCTTGAAGATTAGAATTTTGGGTAAAATTAACCCCCTGTTTTCCGAGAATAGGATAATTGGGTGAGGAAAATGCGTTAAATTCATCGGCGTTCGTTTTTACTGCTCGGTTTCCTCTTAAAAGCGTATTATTGAAATAAACATAAACATCTGCAACCTTTGTATTATAAGCTGTTGTGATTGAACCCAGTATATTTTGTAACGCATCCGTATTATATAAAATAGCAATGCTTTTATTGCCATCAGCACATTTATTCTCATGAAAAAGCGGTAACTGAGACCCTGTAAAAATAACGGATTTATTAAGAAATGTATTCGGTTGCCCCGTCTCACTTAATCCTGTCAATAAAAAAGAAACCGCCGATGCTGACCACGCCATTGAATCAGTCCCATGTAAAACCATAAAAGCATCATAGTCATTATAGTTTTGCAGAATATAATGGGTTATTAAGCACCAATCACTAGGCTGACAATTAGTGCTATCTAAACTCGGATCAAATGCGATGAACGCTAAGTGGCAATCGACATACTTTTGCTTAATAAGTGGGGTGATATTTTGATTAAATACGCGAATAAATTCAGGGGCAGAAAGCGGTGTTAAAGGAGTGCCACAGCAACCAATCGTTCCCCCCGTGTAAATAACAACTATTTTCATCTGCCGCTCCTTTAAGCTAAATCGCTTTAAAACCTATATCATCACGATAATAAACCTTATCCCAATGAAGATGATGCGTTAAATCGTAGGCTTTTTCTTGCGCTATTTTTATATCATCACCCAAAGCACAAGCACATAGAACGCGCCCCCCTGTGGTAATGACATCATCATTCTCTTGTAAAGCTGTTCCCGCATGAAAAACTTTACGATCTTCAATTTCTTCTGTGGGTAGACCCTTAATAATATTGCCCTTGTCATAAGCATCAGGATAACCGCCAGCCGCTAATACAACGCCTAATGCCGCTCGTTCATCCCATTTTGTGGTTAATTTATCAAGACGCTTGTCTAATGCGCCTAAACATAATTCAACTAAATCACTTTGTAAACGCATCATAATAGGTTGGGTTTCAGGATCACCAAAACGGCAGTTATACTCCAAAACTTTTATTGTCCCTTCTGAACTAATCATTAAGCCTGCATATAAAAAACCTGTATATTCACACCCTTCCGCCGCCATGCCCTTTAAAGTTGGATTAATAACCTCATCCATCACACGTTGATGAATTTCAGCGGTAACAATAGGGGCGGGTGAATACGCACCCATGCCGCCAGTATTAACCCCTTTATCACCATTATCACGAGCCTTATGATCTTGAGAAGTTGCCATCGGTAAGGCAGTTTTTCCATCAGCAATAACAATAAAACTGGCTTCTTCCCCGTTTAAAAATTCTTCAATAACAACACGATGCCCCGCCTCTCCAAAACTATTTCCAGAAAGCATATCTTCCACAGCGGCAATGGCTTGTTGCTGTGTTTCTGCAATAATAACCCCTTTTCCAGCGGCAAGCCCATCAGCTTTAACGACAATGGGAACATCTTGTTTTTTAATATACGCAATTGCAGTGTTTATTTGAGTAAAGGTTTCATAAGTGGCAGTTGGAATATGATGCCGTGTCATAAAATCTTTACAAAAGGTTTTAGAACCTTCCAGTTGAGACGCTTTAGCACTAGGGCCAAAACAAGCTAACCCTGCTTGTTGAAAACTATCCACAATGCCTGCAACTAAGGGAACTTCAGGCCCGATGATGGTTAAGTTAATCGTCTCTTTTTTTGCAAAATCAACTAAAGCGGCTATATCGTCAACAGCAATGGCTATATTTTCAATGTTTTCTTCAAGTGCCGTTCCCGCATTACCTGGGGCGACAAAAACTTGTTCAACAAAGGGTGATTGTTTTACTTTCCAAGCAAGTGCATGTTCACGTCCACCACTGCCAACGATAAGAATTTTCATAAAATTTTATATAATTTAGATAGTTTAAAATGAAGTATTGTAGAGTGAATATTGATTAAATTCGATAAAGAGGCTCTAACGCATCATCACTGATTTTTGAATCAATTTTTGTACGGGCGTTATGTTCACTAAAAAACTGAAATAAAGATTCCCCCTGCCATTCATCTTGAGAGGAGCTATATAAAAATTGATTTAAAATTAAAATTTCATCACGTAAACGTGCTTCACAATGGGAAGCTAATGCGCCTAAACTCATTGTTTCATATTGGATTTTTCCCCAAGTTAATAAGGCTTGTTTTGCAGCCTGTGCATCATTTTCTTTACAAGCCTGCTTTAATGCTTTGATGGTTGCTTTTAATTTAGGCTGTGGGGTTTCGCTTTTAATCTCAGCAGGGCGTGACTTTTTATTAAAAAACAAAAACAAAGTAATTAACCAAGCACTAGCAAATAGTAAACTTAAGCCTTGCCATAATCTTATATTATTTTCACTAGGCCTGTTGTTATTAATCGGTGTACTGGTAGTAGCAACGGAAGATTGCACAGGTTTAACTTTAGGTTTTGGTGTAGATGACGTAACGCCACCTTGTGCAATAACGGTTGTTTCAGGCAAAGTTACCGTTTCCATTTGTTCTGTTTCAATATTAAACCAATCTAAGGTTATTTCAGGTAAAACATAGCTTCCTGCTTTGGAGGGAATAAAGGCAATTTTTTCTTCTCTTATGGCAATAATCCCAGATCGCGCTTTATTTTCTTGTAACAGTGGTTGATCGGGATAATTTTTTAAATTGGGGTCTTTGGACGATTGCTGTAATGGGGGTAATTGGCTCAAGGTTGCGCCATCAACCGTAAGCGTTAACGTCCGAGTTAAAGGTTCACCGACTTGCATGGCTTCATAATCACCTGACCATTGTTGCGTTAGCTTAACATTTTTTGCCGCTAACCATTGATGACCTGTAAATGTTTTGGGAATAGGACGAACATTTAAAGTAATCGCTTCGGACTCTACGCGTTCTCGCTTGGTAGTTTGTGTTCCAAAAAAGCCCCCCATTTGTGAGCCACTATCCATTAACACCGCCGCCGTTAATTTTAAGGGGGCAACAATCATTTTTCCACTTTTTTGTGGAAAAATAGCATAACGACGTTCAGTCACTTCATAGATCATTCCACCCCGCTCAGTCCTATAATTTTTATCTTTTCCCAATTTTTCAACCACAGCATCTGCAAGCTCTGGGTCGGTTAGTCTCGCCTCAACAATATTAACCCGTCTAAAAAAACGTAGTGTATAAATAACCTGTGACTGTAGATAAGGGTTTTTAGG
>CAYROI010000068.1:6941-11282 GCA_964425835.1 uncultured Methylococcaceae bacterium | reverse complement strand
GCAGAAAGATGTTTGGTTTGTCTTGAATCCTCGATTATTTAATCGACTGATGTTACGCAAAAATTATAGAGAGTCAAAAAAGTAAGTAGCAAATATTTTTTCACGCCTCTACATAACATCAGTTAATTATTGAAACATATTACTGCCATTATTCTCATTGAGACCACTTAAAGTCATTGTCTCTTCCTCATCACCAAAAGCATTTAAATTTTCAGAAGCTAATTTAATCATTAAACGCACGTCATTCCGAGAATCTGCTGAATTGAGCGCATCTTCATGGCTAATTTTCCCCGCTTTATAAAGATTAAACAAAGCCTGGTCAAAGGTTTGCATGCCATGTTCAGCACCAGATTTCATAACCTCTTTTAAGCGATGAACTTCACCTTGTCTGATAATATCGGCAACCAAAGGCGTATTAATTAATATTTCAATCGCAGGAAAACGCCCTTTCCCATCAGAACGTTTAATTAATTGTTGCGCTACAATACCTCGTAAATTGAGTGATAAATCCATAAATAACTGATGGTGCATTTCTTCGGGAAAAAAATGCAAAATTCGATCCAATGCTTGATTCGCATTATTAGCATGTAATGTGGTTAGACATAAGTGTCCTGTTTCTGCAAAGGTAATTGCCTGTTGCATGGTCTCACGGGTTCGCACCTCACCAATTAGAATCACATCAGGGGCTTGGCGTAGGGTATTTTTTAGTGCAACCTCATAGGATTCTGTATCTAAGCCGACTTCACGTTGGGTAATCATACAGCCTAAATGCGGATGTTCAAATTCCATTGGGTCTTCAATGGTAATAATATGACCTTTACTATGACGATTTCTATGCTGAATTAAAGAAGCTAAAGTGGTTGATTTACCTGTACCTGTCGCGCCAACAAAAATAACTAGCCCTCGCTTGTACATAATTAAATCTTTTAAGGTCGGTGGAAGGTGTAAATCTTCAAGTTCAGGCACTTTATTTTCAATACGGCGTAAAACCATCCCTGCCGAATCTCGCTGGGTAAAGGCACTCACCCTAAAACGCCCTAATTTTCCCATACTAATTGCAAACTGACATTCCTTGGTTTGAGCAAACTCTTTTTTTTGAGCCTCAGACATAACCCCTTGAACTAATTTTAAAGTTTGTTCAGCCGTTAAAGGCGTTTTCATCACCTCCGTGAGCGTGCCATCTATTTTCATTGATGGTGGCATTTTAGCGGTAATAAATAAATCAGAGGCTTTTTTTTGAACCATTAAGGCAAGTAATGCAGAAAAGTCCATTTTATTCTCCCTTTTAAGTAAACATAGCTTTGTTAACGCCTTTACTACGCGCTTCTTCTTTCGTTATTAAGCCTTGTTCCACTTTTTCTTTTAAATCTTGATCTAACGTTTTCATCCCATCTTTACGTCCTGTTTGAATTGCTGAATACATTTGTGCAACTTTTGCTTCTCTTATTAAATTTCTAATGGCCGACGTTCCCACCATAATTTCATGAACGGCAATCCGTCCACCCCCTACTTTTCGGCATAAATTTTGTGAAATCACTGCTTGTAATGATTCCGATAACATCGCACGAATCATATCTTTTTCAGCCGCTGGAAATACATCAATAATGCGATCAACCGTTTTAGCGGCTGAGGTAGTATGAAGCGTGCCAAACACCAAGTGTCCTGTCTCAGCCGCTGACATTGCAAGCGCAATTGTCTCTAAATCACGCATTTCACCTACCAAAATAACATCAGGGTCTTCCCGAAGGGCTGAGCGTAAAGCTTCTTGAAAGCCCAGGGTATCTCGATGTACTTCGCGTTGATTAATTAATGATTTTTTGGATTTGTGGACAAATTCAATTGGGTCTTCAACCGTTAAAATATGTTCATAGCGTGTACGATTAATGTGATCGACCATTGCAGCCAAGGTAGTTGATTTTCCTGATCCTGTGGGGCCTGTCACTAAAACCATACCGCGTTTATGCAATGTTACATCTCTAAAAAATGGCGGGGCATTCAACTGATCTAGGCTTAAAATTTCAGAAGGAATACAGCGAAAAACAGCCGCAGCCCCTCTATTTTGGTTAAAGGCATTTACACGAAAACGCGCAAGACCTGGGAGTTCAAATGAAAAATCAGTTTCTAAAAATTCCTCATAATCTTTTCGTTGTTTATCATTCATGATGTCATAAATTAACCCATGGACTTCTTTATGCTCTAAATCAGGCATATTAATACGACGCATGTCGCCATCCACTCGAATCATAGGCGGAAGTCCTGCCGATAAATGCATATCTGATGATTTATTTTTAACCATAAATGTTAATAATTCGGTAATATCCATACATCCCTCTCTAAAGTTTTCAGTGTAAAATAGCCTATAATTTAAACGTGATTCCCATTTTTATTCACGCTATTAGTCATGGTAGCATTATTTGATAAACACATCTTCTATGAACAACACACTTGAGAAAAACTTTTATGCCGTACACACTAAAATACAACAAGCTGAGCGAGCTTGTGGACGTGATAAGGATTCCGTTAAATTATTAGCTGTCAGTAAAACGAAACCTGCGGCGGATATCAATGTACTTTATCAGTTGGGGCAGCATGATTTTGGAGAAAATTATCTCCAAGAAGCTTTAGAAAAACAGCAGCAACTAACCGCATTAAAAATAAATTGGCATTTCATAGGACCTATACAATCCAATAAAACCAAAGCGATTGCCAACCATTTTAGTTGGGTGCATAGTGTTGAGCGATTTAAAATAGCCAAACGATTAAATGAACAGCGTCCCAGTCATTTACCCCCACTCAATATTTGTCTACAAGTTAATATTAGTCATGAAACGAGTAAATCAGGTGTGAATTTAACAGAACTACCCGCACTAATTAAAAAAATAAAAGCGTTGGATAATATTCGCTTACGTGGCGTGATGGCAATTCCTGCGCCTGAAACAATTTATGAATTACAACGTAGACCTTATCACAAACTTTATCAAGCGGTTATGGCTTTAAAAGATCAAGCGTTAGATACATTTTCATTTGGAATGACAGGGGATTTAAAGGCAGCGGTTGCAGAAGGCGCAACAATGGTTAGAATAGGGACAGCATTATTTGGTGAACGGATTAAATAAAAATAAATGAAACATTCTAAAGTTCATAAAAAAAAACCGTCAGGTGTTGGTTATTTAATTAACCGTATTCAATCATTATTCGTAGGCTTATTACGAATTTGGACAATTCCGATTGTTCTTATGCTCAGTATTGCCTCAGGTTTTACCACTTATTACGGCTTATCCCATTTTATTATTGATTGGATTGCATTGGTTATTACCATTGCGATTCAATCTATTATCGTAATTTGTTCACTTGAAATTGCAGGCATTCATTGGAAAGCCAATCGCCTACGATATTTTTCAGTCCTATTATCACTGTTAATTGCTTTGTCTGCATCCGTATCTTTTTCTTATTTTAAATTCTATGAAATATCGCAAAAAGATAACATTCATATCAATCGTTTAAAGGAAATTAGATTAAATGTAAAAAACTATTTGAATGAAATCATGCAATTAAAAGCTACGATCTTACAGTTACAACGTCAGGAATTAGAAAACGCTGCAATTGAAGTCTCAAAAGCTTATTTAGGGACACACCCTGATATGACCAAAAATTACAAAAACCAAGTAGGAGAAGGGCCTATCTGGCAACATTATCATGATATTTACCAGCAAAAACAACAACAACAATTAAAATTGGAACAAGATTTTAATCGTTTAGATCAAAGCATTAATAAAATGCAACAAAGCCTTGGCGCATTGGATGTGGCGACTGATGTTAAAAAAGCTTATTATCTTTTTAGCACTAATTTTCAAGTTGTGCAACAACAAATTAATCAATTAGCCAGTAAATTTGGGCAAAGTCTTTCAAATCCTCCCTTACTATTAAGTTATAAAGAATTTATCAGAGAAGTAACGCCCTCTTTGGCGATGTGGCAAAGTTTCTCTTTATTCGCTTTTATTTGTGCAGCAATGGTTGATTTTTTCACCGTTTTATTATCGTATCGTTTGGAATTTACAGCCCCAGGGCCTTTAACAGCACAAGAGGAGGCGTTGGTTTTTGAATGTATTTGTCAATTTACGGAATTTCGGATTAATAAAAATGATGAGTTGGAAATGATTATTGAAAAAACCGAACTTGAAAAAGCACGGCGTTACTCAGATTGGTCACGTATGTTTGTCGTTGGTTTACTTTTAAGTCGAGGATTTTTACGTAAAATAGATCATAGAACCGTAGAGTTTGCACCTAATATTTATCCATTAATTGCTGAAAAAATGGGGGATAAAATCCTGCAAATAAAGT
>CAYROI010000068.1:3579-6841 GCA_964425835.1 uncultured Methylococcaceae bacterium | reverse complement strand
AATATTTATCCATTAATTGCTGAAAAAATGGGGGATAAAATCCTGCAAATAAAGTTAGCGAGGAAAAATAATGAGTCAGAATGAGGATGAAATCGCAATAAAAGAACTTTTTTCAGGCTCTCTTTTTCAGCAAGAAGTTAATATAGATTCCACAATATGGGAGACAGGGTTTGATGTTAATCGCCAATTAATTTTTAGTAAATTAGGTTTTTACCAAAAAGTTTTTTTACGTCCTGAAAAATACACTAAACGCTTTTATCATACCACCTATCCCTTATTAATTGAAGACTGGGAAATTATTGAACCAATAGAATTGTACGATGGTTTTTGTACCATGCAGGTGACATTAGACATTCGTTTTCAGGCGACTTTAGCATATGTAGAAAAAAATCTTGATTATTTATTCAAAATTAATCAACAAATCAAATCGGCTTATGAAACGCAATTGTTAAGTGTTGTCCGCACTGAATTAAATGCAATAAAAGATGGGGCATGGCTAAAAAAAGGATTAGCTGACATTGAAAAAAAAATTGCTTTACTTGTCTCAGAAACTTTAATTTTACACCATATTCAAGCACAAACATTATGCACATTAAAACCCGTTTTTAAAGAATTTCCACAAATAGAATTAACCAAAGAAAATATAAATATTAGTCTTTCTAAAAAAGAATTTGAAATTGAAAATCAAAAGCAACAAGAACTCTATCGTCAGGAAATTGAGGCAGAAAATAATCAACAACAACAAAAATTAAGGCTACTAAAACAATTAGATCGCGATTTAGAGATTGAGCGACGTAAATTAGTTTTAGAAGCTGAACATAAAAGACTTATTTTAGTTGAAAAAGAAGGGATGCAAATTGAGTATTTTGCAGTAGAAGAACGGTTATTGGAAGAAAGATTAGTCCATGAAAATAGATTGAAGGAAATTAATTTAGAGGCCGATTTCAAAAAATATCATGCGCAAAAAGAAGCCGAACAAAAAGAGTTCATGACCTCATTAAAGCAACAGCATATGATGAACGAAAAACAATTACAGGCTAATATTAGTCGTTATGAATCACAACAAAAGGGTTGGCTGGCTGCGAAAGAACGGGTTCATATTCAAAAGCTAGCCTCAATAAAAAAACGGGAAAAATCATCATAACGCTATACACAACGAAGGATACTAACAATTTACAATGTTTTGCATATGCCGTTGTGTACAGAGCGGTTAGATTATTAACTCATTGCTTTTACGATTTCTAATATTTCTTGTGCATGACCTTGAGGGGAAACGGCATATAAAGCCGCTTCCAAAACCCCTTTTTTATTAATAATAAAGGTTGAGCGTACAATTTTCATTTTTTTAACGCCTTCTTTTTCGACTTCCTGCCATACGTTATAAGCGTCACAAAGCGTGCCAGAGGTATCTGCTAATAACTCAATATTTAAGTTAAATTTATCTATAAAAGCTTGATGACTTTCACAAGAATCTTTACTAACACCAATAACCACCGTGTCTAAGCTGGAAAATTCTGACGCTAAAGCAGTAAAATCATTGGCTTCAATCGTACACCCTGGGGTATCATCTTTAGGATAAAAATATAGGACAATGTTTTTTTTGCCTAAATAATCATTTGAACTTATCAGTTGATTTTGTTGGTTAGCACTTTTAAACAATGGCGCGGTATCATTTTTGTTTAGCATAATATTTTCCTCAATTAAAATTTTTAATATAGTCTCTATAAAAAACTGTCCTTTAAAACTAATGTAAGTTAGCAGCATGACTACCCAGTCTATTTTAAACACTATAGGGACTTGAAAAAGGATCAAACAAGCCTTATATTCTTACTAAAATACTTGGTTATTATAATCTCTTAAACTCATCTGGAGCAATAATGTCTGCCTTTAATAAAGCCGATGTAGAACACTTATTAACAACTTTTATCGACCCACATACAGAAATTGATTTAGTTAGTGCAAAAGCGATTAAGTCTATTACGGTTAATGAAGAAAGTATTCTGCTGAAAATTGTCCTCGGTTATCCTGCTAATAGTTATGTTTCTGAGCTTAAAGAAGCTTTAAAAAAACATTTAGCCGTTTTATCTAATATCGCAAATATTGTCATAGACGTTGAGACTCATATTGTCTCACATTCGGTACAGAAAGCATTAAAACCTGTCGCAGGTATAAAAAATATTATTGCAGTTGCTTCAGGTAAAGGCGGAGTTGGAAAATCAACAACTTCTGTTAATTTAGCCTTGGCACTCGCTGCAGAAGGTGCGAAAGTAGGTATTTTGGATGCTGACATTTATGGTCCTAGTATTCCTATGATGTTAGGTTTATCAGGACATCCTGCGAGTGAAGATGGTAAAACCATGTTGCCTAAAGTGGGTTATGGAATTCAAACAAATTCTATTGGTTATTTAATCGACCAAGATCAACCAATGATTTGGCGTGGGCCTATGGTCACTAATGCCTTACAACAATTATTAAAAGATACGCAATGGGTTGATATTGATTATTTAATTGTGGATTTGCCACCAGGAACAGGGGATATTCAATTAACATTATCACAACAAATTCCTGTGAGTGCTGCGGTGATTGTGACTACACCTCAAGATATTGCACTTATTGATGCACAACGAGGTCTAGGGATGTTTGAAAAAGTGAATGTTCCCGTGCTAGGAATTATTGAAAATATGAGTATGCATATTTGTAGCAACTGTGGGCATGAAGAAGCGATCTTTGGAGAAGGGGGCGGCTTGATGATGGCTAAGAAAAATAAGACTGAATTTTTAGGCTCGCTACCACTAGATATTAATATTCGTAAATTTGCAGACAGTGGTAGACCCACGGTTGTTTCTGATCCTGATGGGCGGGCAACTCAAATTTATCAACAAATTGCACGTAAAATGACGGCAAAATTAGCACTGAAAGCTAAAGATTTTAGCGGTAGATTTCCAAATATTGTGATAGAAAGTAGTTAATAATTTCCTAACGTAAGGTGAATCATTTCACCTTACGTTAGTTTAATTCTTTTTTTGATATTTTTCCTAAACCACTAAGCCCTAATAACCCTGTAATAAATAACCAAATTGCAGCAGGAATAGGGGTTGCTAACAATTGCTCTTCATCATCATTATTATTAAAATTAACGCTATCATCAAAATGGATAGGTTCATTTACTATATCAGGTTCTGATTCAGAAATATCAACAGAACCACCTATATCAGAATCAGATATTGGCTCATTAAGATTAGCTAAATTACCATCACTTTCT
>CAYROI010000068.1:0-3479 GCA_964425835.1 uncultured Methylococcaceae bacterium | reverse complement strand
TACTGATATTAATAAAGCAACAGTAATAGTAATTATGTAATTATGTGCTTTCATGATAATGTCCCTTTTTATTTTTTTAAATCTAAATTAGGGTTAATATTATACTTTTTTACGGCGTTTTGTCATCCCGACAAGCCCTATTAAACCTGAGCCAAATAACCAAACTGCCGCAGGAATAGGGGCAACGAGTTGACTTTCGCTACTAACTTCTTTGTCACTACCTTCACCGAAATCATTGACACCAACACTTTGAAATCTAACCCCAACTCTTCCCCAGTCATTTAAAGTTAAAGCACCATTACGATTGCTAACAAAAAATGAAATTGGCGTATCCGCTTTATTATTTTTAGATTTATAACCAAGAATTGTTTCAAAATCACCTAGGTTTAAAAGTGTCACACCATTAATACGATCATTATTTGTTGCAAAGTGAGTATATCCTGATAACGCGCCGCCTACTGATTCACCTGTAATATCGGCTTGATTAATAATATCATTCCCAAGATCAAAATAAATACCTGTTATTTTAGCGAAATCATTAGGTGATTCTGCTTTATTGATATTAATACTTACCTTAAATTTACCTTCATAGTTATCACTAACGGTAAACGTTGGAATAACTGTGTCTGAACCCGATTCAGACCAATTACCATAAGATATAGTTGCCGCACTACTTGATGTTGATATGAATAAACCGACAGCCATGGCTGTCGCTATTATATGGTTACGTGTTTTCATGACCCTCTCCCGCAATACAGTTGTCAAGTATGCTTTTAAAATGAGCATTCTATATAACAAATTAAATGGTTTTCTAATTTTTATGCTGCAAATAATAGCATACTCGCAAGTATTTTGTATATCATGTTTTAAGTAAAAGTGTCAATATTTTGTTTTTTTGGGGGATAGTACGCAAATTAGAAAAATTGTAACTACTCAGCTTCCTCAAATTAGAAATGTGATTTTTTAACCTTGGAGATGCAGGAAGAAAAGGATTGCCAGAAAAAGCGTCTTTGATCGTTTCAAATATGGACTTAAAATATTAAGCGATATTTTTGAACGACTTTGTAAAGTCATGAATGAACAAGTTATAAATAATAAATATTTTGCAACTTCCAAGGAATTTCGACAGTAAATAAATCATTTTTTTTAAGATAATCTTGCCTAATATTTCAAGCTCTTTAGACAGCAAAAGTAATGATAATTTCCAAGTGCTGATTTCTGCATCTTGAGATTATTTGGGTATAGTTGTGTAAAATCAGGTAATCTTAGAATGATGCTGTGACAGGAGATGCAACGGTTATCAAAAATTGCTTTTATTTCATTAGAGTTGTCTGTTTAAATCCCAAGGATAGCTCATACTAGGGTCTAAATTCTTTTAATGGACAAAGCTAATGACTACAAATCCCCTAGATTGATCTATACTGAACTTATTTTTGATAAATTATCAAGTATTTAAAAAAGAAGGGTAAAAAGGGGACGCAACCCTTTATATATATTTTGGAATTTAAATATAATTTATTAAAAAATAACTCTATTGTTATTACTCAACGAATTAATTTTATATTTTTAGATTGTCTATAGCAATTTTCTGCTAACTAATAATCATGCTTCCATTTAATCCCCACTGAGCTATCAGACGCTTGATTAAATTTAACTTCGGCTTTTATATCAGGTAATAAATCCACTTCTACGGTTGCAGTACTTGACTCACTTTGCAAACCTTGCTCTACTTCTAAATAAATTTTATCAGTAATATATTTTCCCGCTTTGACAGAGGCAGTATTAAAAGTATCCCCTCCGAGGTTAAGTCGGTCTAGCTCTAAGCCTGTTTGCAAATTCCCTAAGGTATCAATGTTTGCCAATCCGCCACTAGCTAACATAGTCACAACTTCGGCTAATTGTATCGCTTGCATCGGTGAAATGCTTTTAGTCTCTTCTTTAAATAAGAGGCTAGATAAAATTTCATCTTGAGGAAGATTGGGATCATGAGACAATTCTAATTGCGGGTCATCAGCCATGCCTTTGATACGAATAATTGCCTCGCCTTCACTTGAACTTGCAACAGCTTCTATATTTAAACTCGGTAAAGGCGGGTATGCCCCATTAAAATCAATTAATCCTTGCCGAAATATAAAACGGTTATTTAATATTTCTAAAGATCCACGTTTAGTTTCAATAAAACCTAAAACTTTGGGCATTGATGCACCACCTTTTATACTTAAATCCCCTTGCCATTCAGAATCTAGCCCATAACCTTTGATATAAAATTGATTGGCAATCTTAACACCGACCTCCAAATTAATTTTAAAATTATCGTTAGCCTTGGATTTTTTAGCTTTTTCCTGTTGTTTTACCGTAGGAAAATTCCTTCCAATTTCAATGACTTCTATTTCAGGAATATTATCTTCAGAACTTGCTGATGGAATGGTGAGAGAAAAATCATCAATATTTAGTTTTCCCGATAATAAAGCTTGTTTTACGTCCCCTTTTATTTTTAACCCACCGCTAAGATGGGTTTTTAATTGCGGACTATTGGCTAATTGAATATGATTAAAATTTAATTCACCCCTAAAAGGATTATTAGTCCCAGTAATTAGAGAAAATAAACCTTTACCTTTTATACTCCCTGTTTCGGTATCTTCTATGCTTAATTTTGTTAAGGTAATTTTTTTAGGTTCTGCATCAATTTGTAATTGAATATTTTTAAGATGGGTTTCTGTGGTTGCATTTTGATATTCACCGTGTTTTAAAGCAATGCGCCCATGAAGTTTAGGTTCTTTAATAGTGCCTGTTAAATTAATATTGGCATTAAAACCCCCTGCTAATTTTTGATTTTCAAAAGGCATGTTTTTAACGAAATCTTCTAAACTTAAATCAGCGATAAATTTTCCTTGCAGGGTTTTATTTTTAGGTAATTCAAAGACAAAAGGTGCAAGTTGTAATTGCATGGGGAGTTTTAAATCTGCATGCAGCGGTTTTTTAAACTGGGGGTTTTTAATATCTAAGTTAGCTTGTAATTGCTGATGTTTAATCTGTGCTTTAAGTTGAATTTGAGTTGAAGGCAGTTTTTCAAATTCTTCTTCTTTCAGTCCTAAATCATTAAGATTAACGGTAAGGTCTATTTGTGGTTGTTTTGCAGAGCCTGATAATTGAATATCGGTCTTAAATTTTCCTTTCAAAGCCGTATTTGCTAATTCATTGACCCAACTCAAAGGTAAACCTAATTGCAGGCTGCCTGCAAGTAATTTTTCGCTATAGTTTACTTGTCCTTGTAGGTGTGCCTTACCAAAAAACAAAGATAAAGGGCTTAGTGTTATTTTTTTAGGCGTTATTGTCAGCGCAGTCATTTTTTCTAAATTAATTTTTTGCTTAAATGCTTTCCCTGTTATTTTTTGTAATTCTAATTGGGTTTGTTGGTCTGTTTGTTTCAATAAGGCATTCAATGAAAGGTTAAACGGTTGCTGATGCCTACCTTTCAT
>CAYROI010000067.1:3493-11444 GCA_964425835.1 uncultured Methylococcaceae bacterium | reverse complement strand
AAAACAACGAGAAAATCTCGCTATCTGTCAAATTGTTTTATCTTACAATTAAACTATTCGGGATAGGATTTCAGGCGTATTTTTAAAATCAGCTAAGATTTTTTAAAATAAATTTATATCGCTCACCTTATCCTGTAAAAAATGGAAAAATTTTCAAATTTGTAAAATTCAGAGCCATTCCTATCCCGAATAGCTCTATTTATAAGGAGCTAACAATGAAAAATACAATTATCATTATACTGTCACAGGAACTAGAAAAAATTTTTCAACAATATTTTTCTAAAACCAACACCGATGAAAATAAATTATGGCTAGAAGTCTTACTCACCTTGAACAAACTATTTTTTCGGGAACGTTTACTTTTCAGAGATTATTTGCTTCCAGATGAACAACTTTGGCAAACATTCGTGATTAAAGATAAAAAAATTCAAATTCATATTGAAGCCAATTTTTATCTGCTTGAGGTTTTAAATAGGAAATTAACTTTAGCCAATAGCTTAAAAAGTGAACCGACTAATATGCACAAGTTATTAATTAGTTACTGTCAACGCAGTCAAGATAAGAACTGGCAGCAGAGTCGTATTGAACGTGGCTTTTATAAAGAAAATATTGAGAATACTATTTTTCAAAATTTTGCCAATAAGCTGAAACAACAATGTCAACAATTAGGTGAAAATTACAGCACAATTAGCCAATCTCGGCGTAATGAATTTGGGCCTTATTGGTTTATTAATCAGGGAACCTATATTGAGGTCGCAGAAGAATTAAGCTTGTTTCAAGTATTAACCGTGATTCCACTATGGCAAGAAACAAATAATGATCCCCCACTTTTATTAAGTAAAGTCATTGAATCACTTAACGAAAAATATGCCCTGTTACGCTCTTGTGGATTACCACCACGTTTTTGGTATGCGCGCGATATACCTATTTGGCAATTGAAAGAATTAAAACAATTACGCGCTCAAGTTAAATTGTTAATCAATTCAGGGGTACAGAAAATAAGTGCATACGAACAAGCCTTTAATACCCTAAAAGCCACAACTAAAACTTGGGGTGGTTTTAGTTGTTTTAATCTGTTTTTACATAGTCTCATTGGAAAAACAATGATTGGTATCACCGTTGATTTTATTGACCCAGAAGACGAACAAACACCTAATTTAGATAAACAATTATTTAATTTGCCCGATCAATATCCAGATGATTTTAACCCTGTTACTAAATATGTTTTTATCGCATTAATCTGCGAACGAATTAAGGTTTATAGTCAAGGTAAAGAAGGTTTAATTAATGATCCACAATTTTTATCATTGATTAAAGAAAACCCTGACTATGCTTCTTTATCAAAAAAGGCGTTAATTAAAACCTTGCAACAACAACTAGTTTCAATTATTAATAAGTATATAGGGGAATAATAATGAACAGCGATAGAAAAAAAGAATTATGGCAACACGCATTATCTCGTTTTCAATTAATTGATTGGGAAGCACCTGTAACCCAAGCGCAAGTAAATGATTTACAGGGAGTATTATCCACAAAACTGGAAAATGAAGAAACTTATCAGTGGTTAGAGCGGGTATTAATCACGGCTAAAAAGACCAAACAAGAAAGTATTAATACCTGGATTCAACGTATTTTAACGATTTTACAAACTGAAAAAGAAGAGAATACCCCGTTATCATCACAAAAAATTGCTGAATATATTAACGTTTGGGTACAACATTTTTTAGAAACAACCGAAGCCTATTTTAATCCCTTTACAGAAATTGTTCGTAAAGCTGCTGCAAGTGTAACCACGGATGATTATCCTTTACCCGACAACGCGCCTTTAATAACGGAGGATGATTATTTTCAATTTGAAATTAAAAAACAAAATGAAGCCATTCTAATTAAAGCGCAAGCTTTGGGAATAGCAATAGAAGATTTTGCGAATACGCCTATTGGTTTAAGTGATTATGAAATGCCGAATAAGGTCTTAGTCGTGATTATATTAAATCATTTGGGCGACGGCGAAATACATGTTAAAGATACCAGCGTTATTCGTAAAATGTTATCAAATCCCATCATAGGACGAATTGAATGATTAAACAGGTTTTAATTCCCTTAGCGGTTTTAGGTAAAAAAAATCATCAAATATTAGAACTTTATATTGAATCACGTTGGTTTAAACCTGCTTCTTGTTTTGAGGCCTTGAAAAATTCAGGATTAACAACAGGTATTGAAATGGCTGAAACAGCATTATTCAATTTAAATCAGCCTTTTGGGGCAGGTATGATTTATGCCGCGAACAGTCAACCGCCGTTAAGTAATGCGCAAGGGACGGCAGCAGGTTTGGTCATGGCTTATTTAATGACCTTGTATCGCTGTTATCATAAACATTTAATTGTTAGTGCGGGTTTAGATAGAATAGATTCTAAATCTTGTTTATTAACCTATACAGGTTTTTGGGAACAAAAATTCACTGCAATTTTAACTTTAAAGCCACCTTCTAATCCTGTTCCCCTTATTTTAGCGCAAGATACACCCTTAACCCATTCACAAATTGAGCGATTATTACAACATAATATTCAACCTTGTTTGTTTGAAAGTTTAATCGCTGCAATTGAATTCTGCTTATATAATAAATTTTAATGGAAAAAAGGTCTAATGAATAAACAAAGTGTTGTCTTAATCCCTACTATTGCAGCACAATCTAACAATCATTGTTTTCTTGAAGTCTATACTTTAGATGCGGTAACCCCCTTGACAGAGGAAGAAAAGGAGGCATTAAAAAAAGGGCTTTGTCTTGTGGTGCTTCCTTTGCTGACCGTGAGTCTTTATAGAAAGGGTTTAGTGGTTAAACAACTATTACATTCGTTTATTTTTCACCAAAAACAAAAAAAAATTGAGGCGATTACTGAGAGAACTTATTTTAAAAAATTAAATCTCCCTGTTGGTTTTATTCAATTTATTTTGGATAAACTTTTCAATTTATTGATTTATACTAAAATTAATTGGTTGAAAAAATATCGTTTATATTGTGGTGGCGTTGAAGGGTCGATTGATGGCGATAGTTGTCAGTTAGGGTTAGCACTAGGGTTATTGCTTCCCTCTTATCCGATAAAAAATCCGACAAAAAATGGTATTATTGCGACAGGTGCATTACAAGGTTTAGAAGGAAAAATTGAAATTAAACCTGTGGCTGAAATTCCAAAAAAATTACAGTTAGTTCTTAATAAAAGATTGGCGCATCAATTAACAAAAGAACATTATTTATTTTTTACCCCTGTTTTCTATTTTAATGAAGAAAAGAAACCATGTAAGGTAATAGAGCGTCCTGAAATTAAACAGCTTGCAGCGGTAGGTATTAAAGTTAGACCAATTAATGAATTAAACGAAGTCGTTACCGAGCTTAATTTATTACCCATGAAGTTAGCTTATAAGCGATATTATTTTGGCGTTTTATTTTTAGCCATTATTGGCATAATGGGAAATAGTTTATATCAGCAAATTAACTTGGAAATTCCTTTAAAATTTCAAGCAGGAAAAAAAGGATATAAAAAAAAACCTTTTATCGTTTGTTCTAAAAATGGTGGTCATGTTGTTAAATATCACCCATTTAAAAAGGATGGTAGTTATAACCTAGTTTTTATGCCGACGACAACCAATGATAAATGGAATACACATATTAGTTGGCGTATTAAAATGCCAGAAGAAACAGGATTAAATGCTTATTTTCCTAAGTCTTGGAAAGGTTATTACGCAACTTATATTAATATTGCTGAAAAAACGGGATTAACACTTTATCAACATGAAAAAAAATTAATGCCAGGCGATAATTTTGAAAAAACTTGGCAATTACAAGAACCTGCACAAGAAGAAAGATGTATGTTAGCTATTTTAGTGAGTTATTACCCTGTTGATTTAACTAAATTAGAAACAAAACTTAGAACGATAAAAAAGGATAATTATAGTACAGTAAGAAATTTTCTTAAAAAAAATTTTAAAGGATCATTATTTTTTCATTATTCGATTAAACTAAAATCATTATCTACCTGTAGGGTTCAATAACTATAATAGAGGAAAATATTATGCAAAAACTAGTCGTTTTATTATTAAGCCTGATTTCTACAGTTGCTGTTGCTGAAGAATTAATGACTATTGAACGAGAAAAGCAGTTAGTCCATTTTGTTTATCCGCTTGAGGATAATAAGGCGTATTATTATGTCGCTTGGTCTGCTAATAAAAATAGTTGTCAAAAAATTAATTCTACCTCTAAAAAGTTAATTTTTGATCATATCGCTAAAGATAGAAGTAAGTTTTATCGTGTTCCCAAAAAAGGCGGTTTTTTTTGTTTATATCGTAGTGAATTAAAATTAGACGGTAAATGGAAAAATTATAGTGTGATCCCTAGTGAGAATTATCTAATAGTCGAAGATGATGAATCACGTGGATTTATTGATCAACCTGCACAAGATGGTGTGCCAGATGAATCGGATAAGTATGTTTTATCCTGTATACCTGAGTCTGAGCGTTCATTAGAACGATGCGGTGTTATTGATTTTTCCTCAGACTAGGGAATATAACTAACTACTAGGTTTGTTCATGGATAAGGTATTGTTATTAGTCGTTCTAATTATTGGCTCTTCTACGAGTTGGGCTTTACCTACGGGTGCGCAATTAATTTCTGGACAAGCAACGGTTGCTCGACCTGTTGCGGGGCAAATGACGATTAATCAACTGGGGCAAAAAGCGATTATTAATTGGGATAATTTTTCTATTGATGCAGGGGAAATAGTGACTATTCAGCAACCTAGTTTTGATGCCGCTTTGCTTAATCGGGTGTTAGGACAAGATGCTAGTGTGATACAAGGTCAATTAAATGCAAATGGTCAGTTTTTTTTACTCAATCCCAATGGAGTTTTATTTAGTCAGTCTGCACAAGTGGATGTGGGTGGCTTGATTGCTAGTACACATCATATTAGTAATTCAAATTTTCTTGAGAGTAACTATCATTTTACTGCGGGCGATATTTTAGGGGGCGTTCGTAATCAAGGTTCTATTCAAGTTGCAGAAGGGGGTGTTGTCGCGTTAATGGGGTCTCAAGTTGTTAATGAAGGAACGATTGATAGCGTTGGCGGTACAACAGCGTTGGTTGCGGGAAAAACCGTTGATTTAGATTTTGAGGGAGATGGCTTAGTAGGATTTAAGGTTTCCGCTGCGGTGTTTAATGCGGAGATTATTAATAAGGGGGCAATTTTAGCCGATGGTGGTCGCGTAGTTTTAACCGCTAAGGCAGCGAATAATTTGACAAGTACCGTTTTAAATTCAGAGGGTTTGCTACAGGCTCATAGTTTAGTTGAACGTGAGGGTGAAATTATTCTTGATGGCGGTGTAAACGGTACTACTGAGGTTAATGGTCAATTAGATACCCGTGGTCAAACCTCTGGCGGGAAAATAACGGTGATGGGTAAGAATGTTGCTATTAATAAAGATGGGGTTCTTACTGCGCAGGCATTGAGTCGTGGTACAGCAGGGCGTATTTATGTTTTAGGTGATATGGATCGTGGTGTTGCTGATATTGCGGGAAAACTTGATGCGTCTGCTTTTGAAATGGCTAAAGGGGGGGTTATTGAAACGTCTGCGGCGAAGGTCACGATTGCAGATTCTGCAAAAATAACCACCTCGGCGACCAATGGTTATAATGGTGAATGGCTTATTGATCCTGTTGATTTTACGATTGCAGCATCAGGTGCTGATATGACAGGGGCATTTTTATCTGCCAGTTTAGGTAATGGTAATGTAACGATTTCTAGTACCTTGGGTACAACAGGAATTGATGGTGATGTTAATATTAATGATGCTGTTACTTGGTCTGCAAATAAACTGACGCTTAATGCCAGTCGTAATATTAATATTAATCGTCCTTTAAATGGTTCAGCTTCAGCACAACTCGCTTTGGAATATGCACAAGGTGGGGCAGGGGATTATTTTATTAATAAGGGGGCTAAAATTAATTTACCCGCAGGGGCAAATTTTAGTACAAAGAACAATACGAATCCTGTAATAAATTACACCGTCATTACGGATTTAGGAACAGAAAACAGCACGACTACGACCGATTTACAAGCTATGAATAACGGTCTTAGCTTGAATTACGCATTAGGGAAAGATATTAATGCGGGTGCTACAAGTAGTTGGAATGGGGGACAAGGCTTTTTACCCATAGGAATTTTTTCCACGTTGATTTCTACAGCTTCCCCTTTTACAGGACGTTTTGATGGACTAGGACATACGATTAGCGATTTAACAATAAACCGTCCATCGACAGCTGGGGTCGGATTATTTGCTTTTACTCAAGGAAGTACCATTAGAAATATCGGGTTAGAATTGGCAAGTATAAGGGGTAGCAAACATGTGGGCGGACTCGTTGGATATAGTGATAATAGCTCGCTACGTAATATTTATGTCACAGGTATTATAGGCGGCGTTGATAATTTTATTGGGGGAATTATTGGAACAAGTCTTAATAATTCAGTTATTAGTCACGCCTATACGACAAGTAATGTGAGTGGTTCTAATTTTGTTGGGGGCATCGTTGGGATCAACAATCAAACAACGATTAAAAATACTTATGCCACAGGAAATATAAGCGGCGTTGACCATATCGGTGGCTTAGTTGGGCGTAATGAAAATGCCAGTAATATTACAAATACATATGCCACAGGTCAAATTAATGGTACTAATTTTGTTGGGGGGTTAGTGGGTTCGACCGATATTAATACAAGTCAGGTCAATAATTCTTTTTGGGATAGCCAAACGACAGGTCAAACGACTAGTGCAGGAGGAACGAATAAAACTACCCTTGAACTGCAACAGCTAAATACTTTTATTACTGCGGGTTGGGATATTAGCAACACAGGGGGAGATTCGACTGTGTGGCGAATTTATGAAGGTAACACACCGCCTTTATTACGAAGTTTTCTTACCCCTTTAACGGTTTCATCTGATGACATCAGTAAAACTTATAATGGGGTGAGTGACAGTATTCTTAGTAACCCAATTTATAGTGTAACACCTAATACAAGTTTACTACTTGGGACGTTGACACCTTATGGTATTGCTAAAAATAAAGGCAACTATACAGCAACAGGCATTTATTCTACGCAAAAAGGTTATGATATTCTTAATAACGCGGGAATATTGACGATTACGCCAGCTGCATTAACGATTACTGCAAAAGAAGTTACAAAAACCTATGATGGGACAACAACAGCGATGAGTTCTGCCATAGGAACGGGTTTATTTGCGCCAGATTCTCTAACGGGCGGTCAGTTTGCTTTTACAGATAAAAATACAGGCACAGGTAAAACGGTTACTGTCAGTGATGTAGCCGTGAATGATGGGAATAATGGCGATAATTACCAAGTAACTTATATGGATAATCACAGCAGTACCATTACCCCAGCAACGCTAACTTATATAGCAAATAATAGTCAGCGTGCATTTGGTGAAAATAATCCTGTATTTACTGGTTCAGTAACAGGCTTTGTTAATGGAGAAACACTCGCAGACGCGACTTCTGGCACAGCAATCTTTACGAGTTTGGCTGATAGCCGTAGTCAGGTTGGAAACTATAGCATTGAAGGCTCAGGACTGTTTGCCAAATTTAATAATTATATTTTTCTTCAGGCGAATAGCAACGCAACGGCACTGAATATTACGCCTGTTGTAACTCCCCCTGAGATCAAACCGCCTGAGATCAAACCACCTGAGATCAAAACGCCTGAGGTAGAAACGCCTGAGGTACAAACGCCTGAGATAAAGAAATCTTTAACAATCAAAAGTAACTATAAGTTACAGGGTCAAATAGCTTCATTACAAACAACTATTGCCAGTATCCCCGCGATAAATAACGTTACTAACAATAGTAAATCAGCTCGTCGGTCTATTTTAACTATCAATGATAACTTTG
>CAYROI010000067.1:1837-3393 GCA_964425835.1 uncultured Methylococcaceae bacterium | reverse complement strand
ACTAACAATAGTAAATCAGCTCGTCGGTCTATTTTAACTATCAATGATAACTTTGCTGATATTCCATGCAATGATAATAATGATTTTTGTAATCAAAAAACCATTCAGCCAGTACTCGTCGTAAAAAATAGAGCAGGAAGCGTAAAAAGTTTACAAATTAGTGCTAACAAACAGTTTTTATCATTATTATTAGAGGATAAATCAATTCGAGTTTGGGACTTTAAATTTGGCAGACAACATAGGATAGAGACTAATAAACAACAAATAAATATTAGCCGTGTTAATACTACAGGTGATTTAATATACATTGCCAATAACTTAGGCATTGATGTTTATGATGTTTTAAGCTCAACGACTGAAACAACAATCAAGATACCTAATGTTAACCAATTTGTCAGCGCTGATGATAACAGTCTATTATTAATAAATGCCCAAAATCGGCTAAGTTTGTGGAATAATCTGCAAAATAAAATACTTTGGCAATTATCTTATCGGCGCGGCATGATAAACAAACTGCTTTTGAGTAACAATAATCATTATGGTGCAATACTAAGCTATCAACAAGGATCTTATGAAGTAACCGCTGACTTGCAAGTAAAAAACATCATTGATACCGTGGATATCATTAACCTTGATACAGGCAAAATTATCAAATCGTTACCCAAATTAGGTAAAGATATTATTTATATGCACTTTAAAGATAACAATACGTTGCAATTAGTCCTAAATAGTGGAAAAGTATTAGAATGGTCTCTTAGCGAAAATAAACAAAAAATAGTTATTGATTTTGCAGAAACAATCACCGCAGCTGATATTGTTAATAAAACTTATAGCTATAGACTAAAAGATGGTACGGTACGTATTAGTGATAATCAAGGTAACATTAAATTAAGTATTCAGAATAAAAAAAATCCATTTCAATATGCACGCTTGTTAGCAGACGGTAAAAAACTGCTAACGGTTATGGAAGGTGGTGAATTATCACTTTGGGACATAGCGTCAAGTAAAAAAATATTACGCCTATTTTCTACTAAACAAGGCTGGACCGTCATGGATGCTTATGGTCGCTTTGATACCTCAGAAGCTGCCCTAGAAAATTTCACTTGGTTAGCTGACCAAGAAGATATTCCATTAGATCATTTTTCTGAAAATTATTATGAACCTGGTTTATTAACGGATGTGTTACAAAATAGCGATTTTTTAAATAAAAACCCAAGTGCAGTTAGCGCAGGTATTACTCTACCGCCAAAAATAAACCTACAACTAATAGATCAGAAAACTCAAACGCAGCAAGTAACCTTACAAGCAGATATTTATAATCGTGGGGGTGGAATTAATAAAATTAACTTCTATCATAACCGTAGACTGCTTAACGATAAAAATATCGTTATCACCAAAAATGATCCAGAACACCAAATTTTAACGATAAGCCTTAGTCCTACAGCAGGTAATAATACTTTTAAAGTCGTTGCGAGTAATGATATGGGGATTGAAAATGAGAGTACCGAATTAAATTTTGATGGCAAAACTAAAGCCTATATATCGAGTTTAAGACT
>CAYROI010000067.1:0-1737 GCA_964425835.1 uncultured Methylococcaceae bacterium | reverse complement strand
ACGACAACGAGTATTAGTGCGACTGAATTAAGCGATATTTTCAAAAATTCAAAAATACAACATATACTTTTAGTTGTTGATTCTTGTCACTCAGGTGGTAGCATAGAAACCCTGAGCAAATTACAAAATGGGCAACGACACTTTACGCGAAAATTAAGCCGTTTATTAGGGATTACCGTCATGACATCTGCAAGAAAAAGCCAAAATGCCATTGCAAAAAGACGACTTAAACATGGTGTATTTACCTATTTGATGGTTCGGGAATTACAGGGTAAAGAAGTTAAAAATAGCGCGGTTACCGCTCACCGTACCGCCGCTCGTATTCTGAAAGCCTTCCCCATTTTTTCTAAAAAATATCTCAATTCCAATCAACGTCAAGAACCTGTTATTTACACGCATGGCAATGATTTTATGCTAACTGAGATACTTAAAAAATCGAAACTTTGATTTCATCAATTTTTCTTAAAAAGATTTAAACATCTGAAAATACATCATGGGTTCTTGTGCTGTTGGGTCAGAAGTTGGTTGATTTTTACTATCACGCCAAGCAACACTCGTGCGTAAATTAAAACCTGCTATTCCTTGAAAATTTAACCCCAAACCATAACCTGTTAACTGTTGCGAGTTATTCAAATCGCCTGCTAAAGGTTTCGTATTAACCCGAGAAAACCCGGTGTCAAAAAAACTGACTAACTCAAAATAGCCTGGGATGTGAGGAATGATTGGTAAGCGATAACGAACTTCTCCATTAAATAACCAACCTTCATCTGCACTCGCTTCACCCACAGGGTAAGCACGGATCGCATTCGGTCCACCTAAACTCATTTGTTCGGAACTATCAATATTTTTACTTGCCAGTTGACCCTGAAAATTAACAAATAAACTAAAATCTTCAGTAATAGTCTGAGTACGATTTAATTGCCATGAAAATTTATAATAACCCCCACTGGTTTTAAGACCTGAACGTTGGTCAAGCTTAAACGCGGCTTTATTTTTAAAATGCAGGTCACCAACAGACACGTTCACATCACCTTGAGTTAATCCTTTGGTAAGAAAAAAATAATCATAATAATTAGCCGTTAAAGAAAAACGCATTAGATTAAGTTCACGCTGATTATGACGTTCAAATAGCGCAATATTATCCTCTAGCCATCGGTGTTCATAATGAACATCCGCCATTAAACGCCCTTCACGCGCTAACCATAGAGGATGTCTTAATGAAATTCCAACGGTGCGGGCAATACCACTAACATTTAATGGTGTAAACGCTCGCCCTAAACTGTAGTGCAATTCAGAAAAATTAACGGCTAATCGCGTACCATAACCATTAATTGGCAAGTTATAATCAATACGACCAGAAACTGAATTTCCCGTTTCAGTCGTTTGCAAGCGTAAATTCAATTGATCGCCCAAACCAGTTACATCATCCAGTCTAACGCCTCCATCAAAACGGTAATAACCCGTTGAATATAAGCCGTGATTATCCGTTGATAAATAACCTTTAACTAAAGCGCCTTCCTTTACCTCAAGACTAAGCGAAGACAAACCTATTTTACGACCTGGTGCTAAAACTATTTTACTTTCAATACCAGATAAATCGTTAATCAATAAACTTAAATGTTGTATACTTTTTTCTGTAATTAATTCTCCTTCTTCATAAGTATCAAGAAAGCGTTTAAGAATAAATTTATTCACGCGAAGCTTATTGAGTGCTTGAATCGCATCGGCGGTTAAATG
>CAYROI010000066.1:0-11464 GCA_964425835.1 uncultured Methylococcaceae bacterium | reverse complement strand
CTTCGGGTTATGAGCCCGACGAGCTACCAAGCTGCTCCACCCCGCGATTGATTTTGCATATTATAAAGACTTATTTTAAATTAGCAAGTATTTTATTTTTTAGAATGAATATTTATTCTTCATCACTTTCTTATCAAGCTATTTATCATTTAGAATAGTAAGCTAAATCTTCTTTCACGCTTTAAAAAATATCCCCTCATGCAAGAAATAAACCCGATTAAAAATAAAATAGCTGACCTTAACCAGCGAGGTAATGCCCTTAAAAACTATTTAGATTTTGAAATTAAAGCAGAACGTTTGACTGAAGTTTTAAGAGAATTAGAAGACCCTGCTATTTGGGAAACACCTAAAAAGGCGCAAGCATTAGGTAAAGAACGCGGGTTATTAGAAATTGTCATTAATACAATTAATGAATTAGAACTAGGTTTAGTTGATGCCGCAGAACTTTTAGAAATGGCAATTGATGACAGTGATGAAGAAACTTTAAAAAGTGTGGTTGAAGATTTAGCGACTTTTGAAAAAAAGGTAATTAATTTAGAGTTTCAACGCATGTTCTCTGGCGAGATGGATGTGAATAATGCTTTTTTGGATATTCAATCGGGTTCGGGCGGTACTGAGGCACAAGATTGGGCGCAAATGTTAGAACGCATGTTTTTACGCTGGGGAGAACGCAAGGGGTTTAAAACGGAATTAATTGAAGAATCCTCTGGCGATGTTGCAGGAATTAAAAGTTGTACGATTAAATTCTCAGGCGATTATGCCTTTGGGTGGTTGCGGACTGAAATTGGCGTACATCGTTTAGTGAGAAAATCGCCTTTTGATTCAGGGAATCGTCGTCATACTTCTTTTGCTGCGGTCTTTGTTTCACCTGAAATTGATGATGATATTGCGATAGAAATTAATCCTGCTGATTTACGCATTGATGTTTATCGTGCCAGCGGGGCAGGCGGTCAACACATTAATAAGACAGAATCTGCGGTACGAATTACGCATAACCCTTCGGGAATTGTAGTGCAATGTCAAAATGATCGTTCACAGCATAAAAATAAAGACACGGCAATGAAGCAATTAAAAGCAAAACTTTATGAAATGGAAATGCTAAAGCGGAGCGAAAATCAACAAGCCTTAGAAGAGACTAAATCAGATATAGGTTGGGGGAGTCAAATTCGTTCTTATGTTTTAGATCAGTCACGGATTAAGGATTTACGAACGGGTATTGAAACGGGAAATACTCAAGGGGTATTAGATGGGGATTTAGATCAATTTATTGAAGCTAGTTTAAAAGCAGGTTTATAAACGCAAGTAGAGACGCGATGCTCGCGTCTCTGTTATCTTAAAACTTAATCCCAACCCGTTTCAGAGCTACTTAATGATCCATTATTATCTCGATCCCATCGCCCCTTAGAATCTGTATGCAATAATTCTAAAAAGCCATCATTTTTTTGAGCTGAACTACTAATAGGCGTTGCTCTTATTCTATAGGTTGTTTGCGTTGCCGCCATAATTCTTAAATCATAATAAGGGGTATCTCCATCTATAGGACTGGTCGCTGAATAAATACGTGGCGTACCTGTATCTGCATTTCCTACAGCCGCTTTTTGGTAGCTGTTAGTTTCAGTAAAATGTCGCTCCATTGCATTGGCAAGCCCCATTAATGCCCCCTTTGCATCTTCTCTACGTGATTTTTTTAAGTAATTTTGATAACTAGGGAAAGCAATCGCAGTTAATATGCCAATAATTGCAATGACAACCATTAATTCGACTAAAGTAAAGCCATTTTTCCTGTTGATTTTTTTATTTCGCATCACTAACATTTCCTTAAAATTCTTTATAAGTCATAAGAATGAGTAGTCCTCATTCTACTTGATACAATTATTATCGTAATTCTTGCCATGATAAACGCCCAGTTTTCCGAATCCTAGGCGGTTTAATAAAATCAAACGTATTGCCGCCACTTGTTCCTGTGACCCCACGAATATAACCATCATTAGCTGCGCCTATTAAACCAACTTCTGAGGGTAACCCAAAATTAAAAATTCTAGCATTTGGCGCATAAGTCTTACCATCTATAATCACTAAATCTTTGGAATCAATACTGCCATCCCCATTAAAATCAAACACAGCATTGGTTGTAGCCCCCCCATTAAGTAATTTTGCCTGCATCAAAAAACCAAACCCCCCTGCACCACACGGATCAGAATTAGGAATCCAGGTATTAAAAAAGACCAAGCCACCAAAAACAAGCGGGTTAACAACAACGCGTTCACCATTAGCCAAGGTTAAATTAATAAACCATCCCTGTTTTACTGAATAATCAACAGGATTATCCGTTAATACACGAATTTGATTCGTTACGTTGGTCTTATTTTTATCATTAGTAAGTGCTGTACCAGATAAAAAGGTTTGCTCCACTAATGTAGATGCAGTTAATGAATCTGTTCCATTATCCCAAACACCATAAAAAGACTGAATATCTTTGTTTGCAGGGTCCAGGTCAGTTAAATATTGTCCTGTGCCAAAATAGACTAATAAATTAGGCTCATTACCACTTACACCATCTGGGTGTTTTACTACCGCAGGTTTACCTGTAATAGGTTGTCGTTTAGTGCCTTGTTTTGCGATAAATAAGGGTTTAGGTGTTTGCTGTGTACCATAAGCCACGCCCCAGTTTTGGGCGTTATTCGAACTTAGGTCAAATGCCCACATATTCCCTTGTAGATCACCTGCATAAATCCGATCAACCACTTTATCAGCATTTAAATCAACCGCGACAGGGGTTGATAAACCATTACAATTATCACAGTTAGTTAGGTCATTTGCTCCCACTTTTGTACTAATTCTGATATAGTCTTTATCAGCCCCTTCATCCCATTTTCCATCTGCTGCCCCATCTAAAAATACAATAAATAAACTCGCAGTCCCGTCGCCTGTATTATTATACCCATTACCAAATATAACGCCCCAACGTCCATTATTTAAACGTACTACATTAGGGTTACTATAAGTAAACCCCAAGTTAGGATCATCAGTTTGGTCAAATTCCCATAAAACTAATTGCTCAGCACTACTTGTATTTTGACTCAACTGAGCGGGATCAGTAATGTCTAAAGCAAATAGTCCTCGTGTCCCTTTTCGTCCTCCTCCAATAAGGACAGTACGCCATTGCTTAGGTTGGTTTCTATTTCTAATGTAAGCATCTGAAATCACGATCGGCATATCAACATAATACCGATGCGCGTAATCAAGGTCAGTTAAAAAATGTAAGCCTTCTGTATTTTTAGTGGAAAAAACACTGTTGGGAATATAAGCAAAGACTTCACGCCCTGTCGTTGCATTGAACCCGTGTAACATGCCGTCGTTAGCTCCTGTATACACCATTGCCTGTCTTGATTTTTTCGCTTCTTTAAAATCCCCATAAGTCTGACCCGCAGTCGTAGGAAAAGGGGCGGCACTGCTTGGCCAGAATAATTCGGGTTTTTGTACAAAAACAGGCGTTGAATGAACAATATCTCCTAAAATCTTATCTCGCCTTCTAAAGGAATAAGTTCCTCTTTTAGTACCATTATTAGCTACCTCTTCGGTTCGTTTACCTCTTATATAATCCAATCTCGCTTTGGCTTTTGCATCATTATTTCCATCTGCTTGAGAACTTGATCCATCGGGATTAACGCGAAGATCATTTTTTTGTTCATCCGTGATGCTTGTCCATAAAAAGGGAGCGCCTTTCGCTGTGCCTTTATTGTAAGTAAATATAGTTCGTGTACTATCTGATAATTTATTTAATTCTGTCGCCGCTGACCAATTGACGGTTGATGAAACTTGTCCACTTGCATCGAATTGATAGGATTTGACATCCCCTGTCCACTGACTACCTGAACCACTAAATTCTGCTAAAAATACGGCACTATTAGATTTTAGTGTTGTCGTACTAAAAGCTACTGCCGACGCACTTCCTACACGATTGCCAATATCTTCCAAAGCGTTTGCTAACGCAGCAGCTACTTCTTCTGGGGTTTCTGCTGAAACAAATTTTCCTGTTGAATTAAAAGCGGCATGCCATAAGTCATCAATTTTCTTTAAATCACTAAATTTACTTAAATCTCCTCCTCCCCACGCTGTACTACTTTTTGTTAAAACAGGATTAGGCCAACCATCTGCATCAGTATCAACTAATTCTCCTTTAACACCAAAAGCCACCGTAAACGTGACCATGTTTTGTTGATCTGTCAATCCACTCAAATCACGTGAATAATAATAATGCGCTACATCAGCAACGGTAATGCTTCGAGCATCTCGATCACTATCACCGATACTTGATGAAGGATTTCCTCCATTCCAATAACCATCGGTGAATAAAATAGCAAAGCTCTTTTGACAGCTTGCGGTAATAGGATCTGTTTTGCCATCGGTATTATCAAAATACTTTCCTGCCCGCTCAAGCCCTTTTCTTAAAGGCGTACCACTTGTTCCCCATTTAAATCTAAAAAGGCTGCTTATAATGTCAATATTATGGCTTTGAAAATCACTCCCAATCGGCACTTCTATTAATTTTTGAACAGGACTATTTGAGGTTTTATAGGGAAATTTAGCATTGGTAATAAAATTAAATCCATAACGATAGGTTGGGTTGTTTGTAATTACCTTTGCAATCGCAGATTTTGCAACAAATGATCTTTTTCTAAAATATTGATACCAATTAGCAATATTTTGTTTAATTTTAACAACCGCTTGCCCACTTAAGGTTTCTTTTCTTGTAATGTTTTCTTGACCATTATTATCATAAGTTATTTTATCAACAATAATAGATGAGCCATTAACGGTATAACGTAAATGTTCATCCCACCAATCGACAATACCATTTTTACCTAATAGCCTTGTACTATTTTTTTGGTTAGGTGCATCGCCACTAAATTTATGCGTATCTTTCCAAAGATGATAAACAAAACCATCCAAATTTCTAGTTAAATTATATCCATCAGTACCTGGTTGAGGATTGCTTTTTACGCTAGTGAAATTAGCAGTTTCTAAACTTGTACCATCTCCCTTTACCCACGGTAAATAAGTAATGGTAGGATTATAATAGTTGACATTAAGCGCGGATGATTTAACCCGCCAATCAGTTGTCTGAACGCGATCATTACATTTTTCCATTGTAAGATAAAAACTTTTCTTACAATTACTGGTATAGGAATTATCATCATTTGCATAAATATAGCGAAAATAATCATATTTAGTCACACTGCTATCATTATCGGTGTACCCTCGATACAATCCATTAATAACTTTCTTTCCTCGTTCTTTTTTGCTTTGACACAAAGCCGTTTGATGATAGGCGCAATCACTCCAATGTATTTTAGTTAAAATCTCCCAATCCATTGAGCCTGAATTATCAACCTCAAAAAAAACATTCGGTGGTGCATTATTTGTTGATGCAAATAGCGGGCTATTAACCAATTTTCCAGGTGCAGCTAGAACTATATTCATAGAACACACTAACAACGAACACAAGCCAATTAATCGAATTGACGGTATAAAATTTTGAGTCATCACACTGTTCTCCAATTAATTAAATCTTTTGGCGTAATACAACCTTACATAAGATTGACTGGTATCCATTGCCCCTGTTCCTCTTGCGGTTATAATAAAATAAGAAACAATGGCTTCGCATTTTGCTCCTTGTCCATAACCACTACAATTTTCAATATTAGCAGGGGTACTATCTCTAACATATTTAATAAAATACTTTGGTTGTGTTCCAATCTCCGCGATCCCTGAATTAAATGAAAAAGCACTATTGTTCCATGTTCTAGAATCAAAATAGTTCGGTAATGATTCATTTGCACCAAATAATCCCCTTTCAAGTGTAGAGCGAAATTCTGCGGTTGTATCTTTTTTTAATATTTTTTCTTCAGCCGCTCTTAATGCCGCTTCTGCCGCTTGAAAAGATAAATTCTGATCTCGACTATTACTTGCCATTTTTTCTTCAAGCCCTGTTACTTGCGACCCAGCCACACCAATTAATGTTAGCAGTAATAACATAATTAGGCTTACAACTAAAATAGCTCCTGACTGTTTTTTCAATGCTTTATTTTTCATCATTGTCGTCCTACCTTAAATTATGGAAGCTGCTTACGAATTGCAATCGTTGAGGTTATTACTTGTCTTAGACGTTTATCTGTGGGGGTTATTTCTACGCCGTTATAAGTATACGGGGTGATATTCGAAACCAAGTTATCATCAGAAGAAACAATGAGCAAGCTAATCCGAATACTAATTACTTTTTTCATGTCAACAACACGATTTGCGGAAACATAATAATCAGGCGTATAATCACTATTCGTATCTTCACCATACAATATTTGCATATTTTCAATATTTTCAACTAATACTTCTTTTCCAGCCGCTCCATTTAGCCTTCGATATAAGCTGGCATCTTTAATACCATAAGTTACAAAATTAGCCGTATAAATCTGAGCATCTTCGCGATAATCAGATTGAAAGGTTGCCTTTGTATCATCTTTATGCGCTATTTTTTCACGTTTAGTATCTAAATTCGTAATTTTAAAAATATCTGCTTTATCACAATTAGTCACCATGACAATATCATTTTTATTCAAAAGCGTATTTGCATTCACTAACAGGTTGTTTCCTTTTTTTTGTAATTTTATCACTTGTTCAGGCGTTAATGTTCCTAATTTTTTTACAAAAATATCAGAAGGTAACATGCTTCTGATGGTTATTTGATCTGTATTGGGATCAAATGTATCCCCCAATGGAAAAACATCATCTGAAATACCCCTAGTAAAATCATTAAATATCGCCATAGGATTTGTTGTAGAGTAAGTCACCAGCAGAGTCTCCACATCGGCTGTTTCTACACATCCCATAGATCCCGCCATTCGAATATCTCTCGTTATAAAATCCATTGCAAAACGTCCATTTTCCTGCATTCTAGATAAATTCTCTTGTAAACGATAACTTCGCTGGCTTCCCAAAAAAATCTGCATAACGCCTGCCAATAAAAATAATCCGATCACCATTGCAACCAAGATTTCTATTAACGTTAGTCCATTTTGTTTGCGCTTTATAGGATAATTTTTCATAGCTTAAAACTCATTTCAAAGGTTACTAAGTCACTTGTTTTAAAAGCATCTTTGATTTTATTTTTATCTGTCCAGCTAATTTTTACAGTAAATAAGCGTTGATCTATCGCACCAATACTTTTAATAACCCCTATTCCATTTGGCAAGACAGTATTTAAACGTCCATACCATTCAAATAAATCTTGTTCAGCCATTTGCACAGGACTACAGAGACTAGCTACGGTTATACATGAAATTTGTTTACGCGCACTGGCAGGGTTTTTTTTAACATAAAGACTATTTGCACCTAATTTTGCCTCATCAACATTAGCCCGCATACGATCGGCTATATCATAAGCAAATTGGGTCGCTTGCGTTCGATGATAAGCACTTAAATTTTGCCGCAATGTCGTCATTTGTAACGCAGCAAGCCCCAATAATCCTATTGCCAACACGAGCATGGAAATTAAAACCTCAATTAAGGTAAATCCGTTATTTTTTTTCATTTAAGTCCCCTAATTGATAATTAGTTGCGTAAAATTTATGGGCAAGAGGAAACATCATTTTTAGAAACTTTCGTCCGCCCAACACTATTTAATGTTATTTTACGAGAATAATTGGTATCTGCATCCATGGTGCAAAGCCGAAAAGAATCACTTGTTCTACCTGTTGAAGTTTTATATAAGCCATTCGGTTTATAAGCCAGCCAGTTTTTTATATTTCCACCCACTCTTAAAGTATAATTACTGTCTAAAGCTTGATAAGTTTTTAAAAGCGTATCATTACTTGCGTCAAAGGTTTGATTACCATTTTCATCTATAAAGACATTCCAGCCATTTTCCCATGTTTGTTCTGCGCTCCCAATATTCTCTACATAGACGATTGTATTACGTTTGATGGCTTCACTACGAGCTAAATTTAACGAGGCAACGAGCATATTTGCATTAGTCGTTAAACGGCTATTATTCATAATTTCCTTAAATCCAGGAAGACCAATCGCGGTAACAATGCCCAGTATGGCGATGACAACCAGCAATTCAATCAGCGTAAAACCCTTGTTAGTTTCTATTTTTTTGCAATAAATATTCATGAGTATTAACAGCTTATAAATTTAAGTTAGCCAGACAGTAACACGATCAATAAATCATGTCATCATTAATGGCTGAAAACCAAGAGCTAAGTTCAGTTTTATTTTAAACGGCTTATCTGGTTAAAATAAAAGTCATGATAACCTTTCGTTATTACAAGTTTACAAGCAATTAATAGACCATTAAAAATCTTTCAAACACGCTTACCATTCGCAACGATTTAAAGCATCCAACCTTGTTATAAAAAATAAATAGGGATAAGCTTTGTCAGTAACTGACAAATTTCGTTATGCTTAAAAATATTTTTTAATTTTATACCAAAGTGAACGCTCACTAATTTTTAAAATTTGTGCCGCAGCCACTTTATTATCATTTGTTTTTTCTAATGCTTGCGTAATTAACTGTTTTTCTAGCTGTTCAACTTGATTTGATAGCCCATCCGTTACTAATTCAGTTGAATGAGTCGATGTTGAAATTTGAGCTTCTGGATTAATTACTGATATTTCAACAGGAAAATGTTCACAGCTAATCGTCATGCCTGCACTTAAAACCACAGCACGTTCCATTATATTTTCTAATTCCCGAACATTACCTAACCATTGATAATTTACAAGATAGGTTTCTGCCTCTGGTGTCATCCCTGAAAAAGAATAGCCAAAATCAGTGGTATATTTTCGTAAAAAATGATAAGCAAGAGGAATAATATCGGCTTGCCGTTCCCGTAGCGGTGGTAGGTCAATGGTAAAAACATTTAAGCGATAATATAAATCTTCCCTCAATTTGTTTTCTGTAATTGCTTGTTTTGGATCTCTATTTGAAGCGGCAATAACACGGACATCAATAGGAATACTTTGATGACTGCCTAAGCGTTCTAAACTCCGCTCTTGTAAAATACGTAATAATTTAGCTTGTAATGAATAATCCATCTCGGTAATCTCATCTAAAAAAAGCGTCCCTTCATCAGCCAATTCAAATTTCCCGATATGATCTTTATTAGCCCCTGTAAACGCCCCTTTACGATAACCAAACAACTCACTTTCTAATAAATCAACAGGAATTGCTGCACAATTAATTGCCACAAATAAAGAATTTGCCCGTGGCGATGCTTTATGAATGGCTCTTGCGACTAACTCCTTTCCTGTCCCTGTTTCTCCCTGAATTAAAACACTGGTTTTCGTTAAGGCCACTTGTTGAATGAGCTTATAAATTTTCTGCATTTCAACACTTTGACCAATAAACTCTCCCCAACCGTGATTAACTTCCTCTTGTAAATAATGTTTTTCTCGCTGCACTTTATTGAGCTTTAAGGCACGTTCAACCGCCGCTTCCACGGCATCCAACTCAAAAGGTCGAACAATATAATCACATGCCCCATATTTCATGGTCTCCACCGCAGTTTCTACTGTTCCATAAGCGGTAACCACAATCACGGCAACATTATTATTTGCCGCCCTTAATTGCCGTAATAATGAAATTCCATCAACATGAGGCATTTTTAAATCGGTGATAACTAAATCAACCTGATTCTCTTTTAAAAAATCAAGGGCTTGCTGCCCATCTTCCGCCTGATAAACTTGATGGCTTAGCTGTGTCAACATAATTTCTAATAAGCGACGCATTTTTGCTTCATCATCAACAACAAGAATACTTTGGTTTTTCATTAATTAGTGCCTTTTGTTTTGTTGAAATTGAACATGAAAACAACTTCCCCCCTCGGGATTATCCGTAATAAAAATCTTTGCATGATGTGCTAAAACAATTTGTTGCACTACGGTTAAACCTAAGCCTATTCCTTTTTCTCGTTGGGTAAAAAAAGGATCAAAAACAGTTTGTTTATGTTCTTCCGAAATACCTGAGCCATTATCACAGACTCTAATTTCTAAACAAGCACTTATAATGTGTGTACTTACTTTAATCTGACCTTTGATTTCAACATGTTGAATCGCATTCATAATTAAATTAAGTAAAATTTGAATAAGTTGATCTCTATCGCACATTAATAATTTATCATGATGATTAAAATTTAAAGATAATTTTATTTGTTTTGCCTCAATTTTCGAGCGCAATAATTCGCTAACATGGCTAATAATGGGATCAAGAGGATATAAAGAAAATTTAGGGGGTCTAGGTCGCGCACATTCTAATAAGGTACTAATTAAATCGTTGAGCCGTTTAGTTTCACTTAGTATAAACTCTGTCATTTCCAAACTAACTTTACTTAGTTGCGTATCGCGTTGTAACATCTGCGCGGATGAGCGCAAAATACCTAAAGGCGTACGCACCTCATGTGCCATACTCGCCGCCATTTCCCCCATAACCGCCAATTTTGCAACGCGTGCAATATCTAATCGAGATTGTTCAAGATTCGCAATCATTTCTGCAAACTGGATGTTCAATTCACTAATTTCTGTACTCGCTTTTATGGGGGCTAATTTGGTTGGCTTACCCGCCATAAAATTACGGGTTGATTTTGCCAATATAGCGATAGGTTTAGAAATTTTTGCCGACATCCAAAACGAAACAATCGCCCCTAACACTAATGTTAAGCCAACAAATACGATTAAAACATACCATAACTGAAGAATCGGCGCATAAGCTAATCGGCTACTATGTAAGATTAAAACGCGCCAATTTAATCCTGGAAAAGCGCGATAACCTTGCGCGCGTGCGTAGCCAATTAGGATTGGCTCTTTTAAAAAATGGGGATTTCCCTCAAAAGCACCTGATGCTTCTTCCTTTAAATAATGATTATTTAATCTCTGAAAAAATGTTATTTTATCTTTTAAATTAGAGGAGGTTGCTATAATTCGTCCATTGCCATCTAATAGCAGACTATAATAAATAGAATCTAGCGAATGCCCTGAAATTGCCTTATCTAATAATCGTGTAATTTCTTGCCAATTAAAATAACCATATAACCGCCCCAATTCACGCGCTTGAAACGCATCCCTAATTGGGATAGAAATAGCCAAATATTGTGTTGTTGCCAAGGGAATATCAATTGTTAAATGATGTGCTTTGAGTGTGGTTGTCAACCAACTTGAAGTAATCGACTGATATTGACCAATAAATCTAGGATCACTTGAGGCAATGATTGTATCCTTTTTGTTGACAACAAATAATTGCTGATAAACCCCTTCATATTCAACATAAAGTTCATGTAAAAAGTGTGCTAACCGTTTATCTACGTCACGTGTTCTAATATCTTGCATCAGTTCTGAATGACTCCAACTTACCATATTGTGCATTCGCTCAAATAAAGTCATGTCAATTTGTTGCATAATGATAATCGCT
>CAYROI010000065.1:0-11513 GCA_964425835.1 uncultured Methylococcaceae bacterium | reverse complement strand
GTGATGAACGCCTCCCTGTTTTTGTTGGAGGGGTCGCTATTATTTATGCGACTTTTAAAATATTAGGGATTCAACAGATGACTATTTCTGATGGGGCTTTACGAGAAGGCTTAATTGATGATTTATTAGGACGAATTTATAATCACGATACCCGTTCAAAGACGGTTGAAACGTTGGCGGCACATTATTATATTGATAAAGATCACGCTTTGAATGTTAGACAAAGTGTTCATTATATGCTTCAGCAACTTGACCCCAGTCAAACACAAGATGATCGAAAAATGGTGGCTCAGTTTTTAGCATGGGCTGCAGAATTGCATGAAATTGGTCATGATATTGCCCATAATGCCTATCATAAACACAGTGCCTATGTTATTCAACATGCAGATTTAGCAGGATTTTCAAGACAAGATCAAATTTTATTAGCCACCTTAGTTCGTTTACATAGGAAAAAGTTTTCTAATAGTTATTTTAAAGAATTACCCAAACCTTGGAATGAATTCGCGCCTATCTTGACTATTATTTTACGACTTGCGGTGGTATTACATCGCAGTCGTCATGATTTTAAGCTCCCTGATTTTAAAATTAGTTTGGATAAAAAACATCTTAAACTAAAATTTCCTAAAAATTGGTTAACACAATCCCCGTTAACAAATGCCGATTTACAACTCGAAGCTGATTATTTAGAACATGCAGGTTTTAAATTCAGCTATTATTAGTTATGCAAATTTCGCTACGAATTTTATTTTTTTGTATTTATGCACCTACGATAATTTGTAGCTTAATTTTGTTATTTATTATTCAAAATAAACCCAATGAAACTATTTCATATCCATTAAATACAACAGAAATCAAACAAATTAAAGTTATTTTTCATAAAATTCGTAGCAATAATAGTGATGTAAAAACACTCAAATTAACCCAAAAGAACTTAAATAATTTGGTCAATTATTTTTTAAATCGTTATTTTGAAATAGCCACTAAAATTATTCTTGCCAAGGATGAAATACAAATTAAGGTGTCGCTACATTTGCCAAAAAATAACTGGGGTCATTATTTAAATTTTCGTTTCAAGTTAAAGCATCAATACAATACTTTATTCCAACTTCATTCACTACAAATTGGTAATCTTGCCATTGCAGACGAATTTTCACAATTTTTTTTTGAAACCCTCTCTAATCGCTCACCTTTTAAGGGTATGCAACAGAGCATCAAAAAAATGCTGAAATTAATTCAAATAAGCCCTCAAAATTTAACGTTGGTTTATGATTCTAAATCAATTATTAATAATGTTACGCCCTCATTATTAACTGCCGACCAGCATGCCTTAGCTTTTTACCAACAAAAAATCGCCCATATTATTAAAGCCCATGATCCTAAATGGCGACTCTCACTGGCTCAATTATTACAGCCCCTATTTAAAATTGCCTATCAACGTTCAAATTTAGAAACCGCTATTAATGAAAATAAAATTATAATTATCGCGGTCAGTCGTTATGTTAATCAATCAGAAATTCAACGTTATTTACCCTTTAATGATAAGCCTCAGTACACTACTTATCTGTATAGGCGTAGTGATATGGCAAAACACTTTATGACTTCGGCATTATTAACCACAGTGGGGAATGGTTCTTTGGCAATTATGCTAGGGGAAGAAAAAGAACTTAGAGATGCAAAAATTGGAAGTGGTTTTAGTTTTATTGATTTAGCAGGCGATAGAGCAGGTATTCATTTTGGAAAAATGGCAACAGATAGCCCTGAAAGTGCAAGACGATTACAAAAATCAATGGCAGAAATTAAAGATTATCGTACTTTTATGCCTGAAGTACTTGACTTACCTGAGAATATTTCTGATAAAGCGTTCAAAAAGCAATTTGGCTCTATTTATAGCGCCCGTTATCAATTGATATTAAAAAGGATTGATAAACGCATTAGTGCTTTACCTATTTATCAGCCTTAAAAAAAGCATACGTGATATACAAAAATCTTCACCTTTCAGTTTGGAACGAGACTAAGGCGATTCGTTAAAGAAAATCTCGACATCATTTATTTCACGACTACGACGCATATCAGGCACACTATCTAAAAAGACTTGTCCATAAGCGCGCTTTAATAAACGCGGGTCACAAACCATTAACACACCCCGATCATTGACATCACGAATTAACCGCCCAACGCCTTGTCGTAAAGCAATGGCAGCAGCAGGAACTTGATATTCAAAAAAACCATTACGACCTTGCTGTTTCATAGATTCTAAACGCGCTTTCAAAACAGGTTCAAAAGGGGAGGCAAAGGGAAGCTTATCAATAATCACACAAGATAAAGCTTCCCCACGTACATCTACACCTTCCCAAAAACTCGAAGTGCCTAACAATACGGCGTTACCTAGGCGTTTAAAATCTGCTAATAATAGCGATTTAGGGCGCGACCCTTGAATTAATAAAGGATAATCTAAATTATTTTCCAGTAATTCTGCTGCACGGTTTAAAGCACGATAACTAGTGAATAAGAAAAAAGCCCGCCCCTGACTCGCTTTAAGTACTGGCAGGCTAAATTCAATAATACGCTCAATGGCATCAGGGGCATTAGGCTGAGGCAGCCCTCTGGGATGATAAAATAAAGCCTGATTTGGGTAATCAAAAGGGCTATCCCAGCTATAACTTGCCACTTCATTTAAACCTAGGCTATTCGCAAAATGGTCAAAACGTCGAGCAACGCTTAAGGTTGCTGAAGTAAATACCCATGTGGCCTGATGTTGGTGCATAAAATTTTGAAATTCAGGCGCAATTTCTAAGGGTGTACTTCCTAAGGTAAAACTTAAGCGATGGGTTTCATACCAACGTATCCCGCCTTTATTATCATTATTTAAAATACTTTGCAATTGCATATTTAATTCATCACAACGTTCACTACAATTTTTTAAGCCCTCTGATCTAACAGCGACCTCTTTTAAGATTAATTCTAAACGTTGTAATTGTTCACTAAGGCTTTGCAAGGCGCTACAAATTTTAGGGTTTGTTTCAATTTCACGCCATTCGCCTTTTTTAATTTCAGTCCCAAAAGCTAGTCTCAAATCTTGAACTTCATGTTTTAGGTCATCACAAGCGGTTCGTAAATCAGGCATATCTTTTGCATCGCTAAAATACGCATCCCGTGTGTCATCACTTAAATCATTAAACTGTTTACCTGTTAATGATAATCCTAAAAAGCTTGAGGCAATCTCTGCTAACTGATGCGCCTCATCAAGAATAATCACCTCAGCATCAGGTAATAATTCACCAAACCCCGTTTCTCTGAGTGACCAATCAGCACATAATAAATAATGATTAACGACGATCACATCGGCATCTTGTGCTTTACGACGTGCTTTTGCTAAAAAACAATCCTTATAATCGGGACAATCTGCGCCTAAACAATTTTCACGTGTTGAAGTCGCTTGATACCAAATAGGGTTGGATTCTGTCATATCACCCATTTTCGCTATATCACCATCACGAGTGCGTTTAGACCAAGTTTTTATTTTTGACAATAAGCGCGTTTCTGTTTTATTAAAACCTTGCGCTGAATCCAATGCCTTAGTTAGGCGATAATGACATAAATAGTTAGCACGCCCTTTAAGTAAAGCGACTTTAAAGGGGTGTTTAGCTAATGCTTTGGTTATTAAAGGTAAATCGTTATTAAAAAGCTGATCTTGTAAATTTTTGGTTGCCGTTGAAACAATTACTTTTTTAGCTGATAAAATGGCAGGGATTAAATACGCGAAAGTTTTACCTGTTCCCGTCCCAGCTTCTACAATTAAATGTTGTTTGTTTTTAATACTCGTAGCAATCATCGTTGCCATTTCAATTTGCGCTGTACGAGGAATGTAGCCTTTAATGATTTCAGCTAATTGACCATCATGGCTAAAAATAGATTCGAGTTTAATCACAAGTTTTTAAATTGATACATTTTAGAGAATTATAATTGCCACAGATAATCGACTAAAATATCAATTTCCTGTTCACTAAGAATTTTATTTTTACCAAAAGGGGGCATCATTGTTTCAGGATTAAAGGCACTTGCATCCCAAATAAATTGACGCAATTGCTGCTGACTTTTAAAGCGTTGGGCGATATTTTTTAATTCAGGGGCTAAATTACCAGGTAATTCGCCGTCAGTAATTACATGACAGGCTAAACAATTGCCTTTACTCCGTGTAAACGCAATTTTTTTACCGCTTTCTAAATCTTCCTTAGACAATGTTTTAGGACTAACGCAAGCGATTATTAATAAACAACTCAATAAACCTAATAATTTGAGTATCGCTTGAATACTCATTTAGAAAACCAACGTTTAATGGTAATAGCATAATGTGTCGTTAAGAAAGCACGCTTAAATGAACTTTCATGTAAAGATCGAGATCGCTCATTAAATAACGATTGGTAGGCGTAAGCAGATTGCTCAACATCTTTTTTAAATACCCCGCCAATCACGGCTAAGACATCCGCCCCCGCCGTTAATAATCTTTCGCCATTTTCAGGTAAAATACCACCAATTGCAACAATAGGAACGTCTAAACTTGTTTTAGCTTGCTTTAAAGTTTTAAGCTTTGCAGGGGCTGCTAATGGTTTCGACGCAGAAGGATAAAAACGTCCAAAAGCGACATAGTTGACCCCTTCTTTTTCAGCATTTTGAGCATACTTAAGATCGTTATAACAAGAAACACCAATAATCGCTTTAGTCCCTAGTCGCTTTCTTGCCTGCTCAATCATGCCATCCTCTTTACCTAAATGTACCCCATCTGCGCCAATATTTGCTGCCAATTCAATATCATCATTAATCAGTAAAGGAACATGATGAGCGCGACATAATCTTAATAATTCAGTGCTGAGATAAAGGGCATCAACAGGGTTTTTATCACGATATTGGATAGCAACCGCGCCCCCTTTTATGGCAGCCGCAACTTCTGCGATGACTTGTTGACCACATTTATTTTCCGTTTGGGTAATCGCATATAAACCCAGTGTTGGAAATTTCACTAACCTGCCTCCATCCAAAATAAACGTTTGGGGTTATATTGTCCTTTTCCTGTTCTATAGGCTGCCGCTAAGGTATTCCAAGTGTAATTTTGCGCCTCGGAAATAGCACTAACAGGTGCTAAACCATGCGCCATTAATCCCGCAATACTACTCGCTAAAGTACAACCTGAGCCATGATAAGAATAAGGTAATCTATCCCAATTAAATGTTTCTAAACAACCTTGTTGATGAAAAAGTTGGTTCGTCACCTTACTTGACTCAAGGTTTTCATCAGCCGCTGTTATGAGTACATAATCACAACCTTGTGCTAATAAAGCGAATGCACAATCATTTGTTTCCCTTAAATCTGTTAATAAACGGGCTTCATTGCAATTTGGGGTTAAAACGGTTGTTCTGGGCAATAAGTCTTTATTGATTACGTCAATTAATGCAGAATTACTGACTACTTTTCCGCCGCCTGCAATCAATACAGGGTCTAATACCACAGGAATATCAGGATAAGATTTTAAAATATGGACGATAGCCTTCGCGGTTTCATCATGACCTATTAAACCAATTTTAATAACACTAATCGTCATATCATCCAATAATGTTTGTGCTTGATCAATGATATTTTCAGGGGCTTGCGGGATTATTTTTTTTACATTTGATGAATCTTGATCCGTCAAAGCAGTAATCACACTGACGACATGACAATGATGGGCTGTCAAGGTTTCTATATCCGCTTGGATACCTGCACTACCACTAGGGTCATGACCTGAAAAAGATAATACAATAGGATGCTTTTGCGACATTTGATCGATTTTTTGCGCTCTACGAAAATATTTACACTACAATTATACGCAATTTATCGGCTCATTGGGCAAATTCCCTCGAATACCACTTACGCTATTTTTATGAATATTTATCATGTAGGGGGGACTTTACCCCCTGATTCTGACTCTTATGTTTATCGACGGGCTGATGAGGAACTTTATCAATACTTAAAATCAGGTGAGTTTTGTTATATTTTAAATTCACGACAAATGGGAAAATCTAGTCTACGTGTAAAAACGATGCAGCGAATGCAGAAGGAAGGATTTATTTGTCTAGGAATTGATATTACTGAAATTGGCAGTATTAATATTACGGATGAAGAATGGTATGCAGGCTTACTTGATACCTTAATCAATGATCTGGAAGCTATCAATATATTTTTACAACAAGGTGAATTTGATTTAAATGATTGGTGGGAGGCGCATTATCTCTTATCACCCCTACAACGTTTTGGTAAATTTATTGAAACGCTATTACTCCCCTTAAATAAATCTTTAATTATTTTTATTGATGAAATTGATAGCATTTTACCCTTATCCTTCAAGGAAGATTTTTTTGCTTTAATTCGAGCTTGTTTTAATAATCGCCAAGAAAACAGCAATTATCAACGTGTTACTTTTGCTATTTTTGGGGTGGCAACCCCTTCAGATTTAATTGGCGATAAGGGGCGAACCCCTTTTAATATTGGCAAAGCGATTGAATTAACGGGGTTTGAATTACCTGCGGCATTACCCTTAGGTAAAAATTTTACCGTTAATGAGGCAACGACTAAATCTTTACTCGCTGAAATATTAGTTTGGACAGGCGGGCAACCTTTTTTAACCCAAAAAGTTTGCCAATTAGTGGCTAATTTAAATATTGATAATCCTAAAGCGATTAAAAACTTAATTCAAGTCAATATTATTGATAATTGGGAAGCTCAGGATATTCCACAACACTTTAAAACCATCAGTGACCGTATAAAAGCAAATAAACAAGTCGCTGCTGAATTATTAGGTGTCTATCAACAAATTGTCATCAAGGGTCAAATAAAAGCAGATAATAGTTATCCACAAATGGTATTACGCTTAACAGGTATTATCATCAAACGAAAAGCAAAACTGTGGGTTTATAATCGTCTCTATGCACAAATATTTAATCTTAAATGGGTTGAAAATGAATTGGCAAGTTTGCGCCCTTATTCTCATGCACTCATTAGTTGGGAATTCTCTGAGCGTAAGGATAATTCACGTTTACTCGTGGGTAAAGCATTGGATGATGCTTTAACATGGGCGCAAAACAAGAATTTAGCCCCCTCGGATTATCAATTTTTAGATGCTTGCCGAGAAGCCGTTATCCAAAAACAACAAAAAGAAACGCAACGTTTTAAAGTTTTTGCAACGGTTAGCTCATTCTTTTTTATTGTGGCTCTGCTTAGTACAGGATTTGGCTTCATGCAATGGCAACAAGCTAAAAAAAATACCCAAGAGGGCTTAAAAACGCAATCATTATTTCTAGCAGACCTTGCAAACCAACAAATAAAAAAAGGGGATCAGGTCACAGCGATGTTATTGGCATTAGAAGCTTTACCCAAAAATATAGAAAAGCCTGATCGCCCTTACGTTCATCAAGCTTATAGTGTTCTTTACAATGCCATGGTACGAAAAAAGGAACAACAACATCTACAATTTAATGCTGCCGTTACTGCAGCAACTTATAATTCCGATGGAACAATGCTTGCAATTTCTTTAGAGAACGGGAGGGTGTATCTTATTGATAATAATAAACAAAAAGGTAAATACCTGAGTGATTTTCAAGCACATGAAGATTCTATCACGCATATTGCTTTTAATCCCCAAAATAATAAACTCTTAACAGCCTCTGATGATAATAGTGTCAAACTTTGGGATTTATCAGGACAAGAATTAGCCGTTTTTAAAGGACATAAAGCCGCTGTTGTGAGTGCAGTGTTTGATCCTACAGGAAAACTTGTTTTAACTGCATCAGATGATAATACGGCAAAACTTTGGGATTTAACAGGTAAAGAATTGGCTTCTCTTGATAAACATTTTGGTTGGGTCAAAAGTGCTGTTTTTAATCCGACTGGTGATAAAATATTAACCGCATCAAGTGATGAAACGGCTATTCTATGGGATTTAACAGGTAAGCCCCTAACAATATTTACAGGACATCATGGCACTATTTCAGATGCCATTTTTAATCATAGGGGGGATAAAATTCTGACCGCATCATGGGATGGAACTGCCATATTATGGAATTTAAAAGGGAAGAAATTATACCATTTTCAAGGTCATAAAAGTAGAGTTAGAAGAGTACTTTTTAACCCAAATGATGATAAAATCCTAACTGCTTCTGATGATGGAATAGCAAAATTATGGAATGTAAAAGGTAAAGAAATTACCACTTTTAAAGGTCATGAGGGACGAATTTTAATGATCGCATTTAATTCTGTAGGCAATAGAATCCTAACAGCCTCAAATGATACCACAGCCAAACTATGGAACTTATCAGGTTATGAATTAAGTAGTTTTAAAAGTCATCAAAATGTTATTACAACCGCTCTTTTTAATCCGACTAAAGATGAAGTGCTAACAACGGCGATTGATAAAACGATTAAACTATGGCGTTTTAATAATGATCGTCTCATTAATTTTATTGGTCATACACAAGATATTTTTACCGCACATTTTAATCCGGCAAATAATCTAATTCTCACCGCATCTGCAGATCATACCGCTAGATTATGGGGTTTACAAGGGCATCAACGGGTTGTTTTTAAAGGTCATGGCTATGCTGTTATAAGTGCCGTTTTTAATTTAGCAGGTGATAAAATATTAACTTCTTCAAAAGATAAGACGGCAAGACTCTGGGATTTAGAAGGGCATCAACTTGCCATTTTTAGTGGTCATCAAACCTGGTTAAGAAATGCGATCTTTAATCATAAGGGTGATAGAGTCTTAACAATTTCCGATGATGGAACAGCAAAATTATGGGATTTAACAGGTAAAAATTTAGTAACTTTCAAAGGGCATCGTAGCGGCGTTACTAGTGGCATATTTAATGCAACTGACGATAAGATACTTACCGCATCAGGGGATAATACAGCAAAGCTTTGGGATATAACAGGAGATGAAATTGCAACATTTACAGGGCATTTAGCCCCAGTTGTCTCTGCAATATTTAATCCTACGAATGATAAAATTCTTACAGCCTCTGATGATAGAACAGCAAAACTCTGGGATTTAACAGGAAAAGAATTAGTTTCTTTTGAAGGTCATCAAGATTGGGTTCGTAGTGCTATTTTTAATCCTGCGGGTGATAAGATTCTTACCGCTTCAAAAGATGAAACCGTCAAATTATGGGACTTAGAAGGTCATGAGCTTGCAAATTTTAAAGGACATCAGGGGGGGGTTAGCAGCGCGATATTCAACCAAACTGGCGATAAAGTCCTTACCGCTTCTCTGGATAATACCGCAAAACTATGGGACTTAGAAGGTCATGAAATTGTAAGTTTTGAAGGACATAATAAAGCGATTCGCGTCGCTATTTTTAATTCCTCAGGCGATAAAATTCTCACAGCCTCTGAAGATGGCCTATTAAAATTATGGAAATACCCTTTAAATCCACAACGTTTAATCAATTTTTCGAATGAAACTGTAACCCGACAGCTAAGTGAGTTACAAAAAAGACAGTTTTTTTTAGAGTGAAGGCATAAGTGATACTGGTATATTCATGGCTAAAATGATTAAATGGTCATCAGTTTGTTTATCTTTAAACCAAAAATAATAAAATTTTATTAAGTAGGGGTATTTATGTCAGAAGTATTTTTTATTTTAACCACTGTTTTTGTGGCTTATGTTGTTTTTTCTGTTGTTAATGATGAAAAGAAAAAATCACAAAAAGGTACGCAAACAAAAAATCCAGTCCAGTCTACAAAACCCGCTACCACTGAAGAAAAAGTAACAACGCCAACAACTACGGTCACTAAAATGACTGCTCAAAAAAAACCAGCGTTAGAACAGGGAAGTATTCGTAATCCTGAAACAGGTGAAGTTGCTAAAATTCCGAATAATTATCGGTTTAGTAAACGTTGGATAAAAGAAGTACTGGTAAAAGAAGGTCTATTAGATAAAATTTATAAAAATAGTGAACTGAATGATGAAATTAATGCAAAAATAAAACAAGCCTTGGTAGACTTGCAAGCAATCGAAAAATATCATCTATAAATTTAAGATTAAGAGAAATAGAGACGTGATACTTCGCGTCTCAAGTTTTTTTGCAATATTACTTAGCTTTAAAGGTTGTCCCTTTGGGTTTAAAACTATGTAAATCCACCGTTGTTTCCCTGTTTTCTAATGCACAGCCCCATGTTAAAGCCTCATCTTGATTAAAACGTTTACCTAGCTGGTAAGCAATTTGCGCGCGAGCTAACTCTACACCTAAATAAAAACCATGTCCTCCATCATTTTCAACGTTCAATTTAGGATATAAATCAAATGGGTCGATTGCGGTATTCAAACCCGCACGATTATAAATATGAACACCTTCTGAACTGACTTGGATTCTAAAACTAGGATCTTTAATATTCGCCGCAAATTCTTCAATTTCATTTAATTGATAGGGAAAGGGGGTGTTTTCATGAAGGCTCATTAAACCTGAATCAATATGTTTAGGTAAGGTATTATTTTCTTTGGCAGCAAACATAATTCGCCGCGCTAAATCGGCTTCTTTAATCGCACAATGCGCATGTTGACTCACTTCTGTTGCTAACACATGATTAATATTTAATTCAGAACAAATTCCCATTAATAACGCGTTCATGCCAACGGTATCTGCATGGGTTAATTCGGTAATATTCCCAACCCCCATCATCATTTCAACCTCAGGATGCTGCTGTCTAAATTGATGATAACGCACCACAGACTCCGTAAAACCAAAATGAATCGGGTCTAAGATGGGGTCAACAATAAAGTCACGCCCTTGTGATTGTAAGTGTTTAATCGCTTTATTTAAACTTGGTAATGCCCCATGTTTCGCTGGAATTAAAATAGGGATACTTACCACCTCATCAGCTACCCAAACACTATCATTAGTCAAGCTAAGCATATAATCAGCCCCTGCGTTGCCACCTCTCAATAGATCATCAGTTGCCAGTGAATCAATACTCACCCCAAAACCTTCAGTTTTTAAAGTTTTAATCATTTCTTCCAGCTGAGGAAAGGGGGTATCAGGTAAACAGCCTATATCAATCACATTGGCTCCTTGGGATTGATAATAATAAGCTCGCTTTACAACGTCTTCTACACACATATTGGGTGCATCAACGATTTCTGCAAAAATTTTAACCTTATATTGGTTTAAATCAATTTTATGTGCCTGTTTACCAAAAAATTGCGGTAAATCTTTTAATTCCTTAGGACCTCGCTCTACGGGTAAGCCTAACTTCTTTGACAACGCCGCTAAATCTCCCTGACAACGACCTGGAACTAAAATTTTATCCACCTCATTAAAAACCATGCCTTGCAAACGTCTTTCAATCATGCCTGTTGTCATTAATGCGGCAACTTTCAAACCTAATTGATGAATTTCATAACGAAATTCAGGCTGCATGGTGTCCAAAATTTGTTGCAATTGTTTGATTGCCAATTTACCTGTTAAAAAAAGAATTTTTTCACTCAT
>CAYROI010000064.1:0-11806 GCA_964425835.1 uncultured Methylococcaceae bacterium | reverse complement strand
ATCCCGTTAGCCTCATTAGCGGTTCTATTAATTTATACAGGTTATCGTTTAGCATCACCTGCTACCTTTAAAAAAATATTTGATATTGGTCGCGAACAATTTATTGCTTTTGTGATTACGATTATTGCTGTCTTAGCAACTGATTTATTGATCGGTGTCTGTATTGGAATAATAGCTAAATTACTTATTCATCTTATGCGTGGTGTTTGGGTGAGTAATTTATTTAAAATATATTTTAAGATTACGCGTCCTAATCAACGAACTATTGTGGTGAAATTAATAGGTTCTGCACTTTTTTCAAATTTTTTGCCGTTAAGACGCGCTTTATCTAAATTGGAAACAGGGAAAACCATTGTTTTTAATTTCACGGATGGTTATTTAATTGACCATACTGTTATGGAATATATCCAAGATTTTAGCCATAGTTATATAGCACAAGGCGGACAATATCATCAAGTTGGTACGCCATTAAAAGTATTTTCCGACCATCAATTAGCTGCACGATTAATGACAAAAGATGATAGAAAACCTTAAAACAAAAAAACGGGTTCATTATTTAATAATGAACCCGTTTCTTAATCTTTAAAGTAGTACAAATATAAATATGTACACTTTTTAAAATCATTTATTTCATAAAATTCGTATAAAGCACTTTGATTTCTTTAAAGGTTTCAACCGCTTTAGTCATTTTAGCAACTGCTTCTTCTTGTTTTCCTTTTTTATAAGCTGAACGCGCTTTACTTACATAACCCAATGCTTTTTCACGAAGACGATAAGTGGTTGCACTTTCATTTGTTTTCGCAATTTGCTTAGTCTTTTTAAATTCAGCTAAAACATCTTTAACATCGCCACCCGCTTTAGCAGCTTCTAATGTAATCTCTGCTTGTTCAACAGCAGCATCAATAGCCACTTTAGTTTCAGCAGGTTTTTGATTTTCAATTTTACCAGCAGGTTTTGCCATAACAGAAGGTGCAACAGCAAGCATTGCAGTGCTAAGAGATAGAGCGATTACTAATTTTTTAAATAAACCCATTGTAAGATTATAACCTCGTATAAATAATGATGGTGTTTGCACTTAAAAGACTTTTAAGGACGCGTCAATGATACCATAAAAAATATTTTTTAATGCAAGAAGACCCTGTCTTAAAGAATAACAAGGGGATCAGCTACTATTATCATAGAATATTAAAGCCGATTACGATAAAAACCTTGCTCAAAATATGCAATTCGCTAGACTTTCCATTAAAAAATAAAAAACAATATTAAACCTGCAAAAACAGCGGCAATCACATCATCAAGCATAATTCCTAAACCGCCTTCCACTTTACTATCAACCCATTTAATCGGTTGCGGCTTAAAAATATCAAACAGTCTAAATAAAATAAAACCTGTGATAATCGCTGCCCATGAATAGGGAATAAAGGCAACCGTAAACCACATGGTTATCAGATACCCTGCTATTTCATCCCAAACTATGCCACCAAAATCATGCACTTCTAATTTTTTTGCAGCTAAATCACAAATCCAAACGCCCGCAATAGTAATAATAAGCGTCAACAAACTAAAGACCAAAAAATTAAATTGTGCCATCAATAAATAAACAGGAATCGCGGCAACCGTTCCCATCGTTCCTGGGGCTTTTTTAGCCAATCCTGAACCAAACCCAAACGCTAAAAATAACACAGGGTTGGTCATAATTTGCTTTGGAGTTAATTTTGTTTTTCCATAGTTTTCAAGAAGAATACGCATTGATTTATACCTTAAAGTTTATAATTGTTTTTCTTAACTTCAGAATGACAGATGAACGTGTTTCATTGTCAATTACCTGAGTATAATAATCAAATTTATTCATCATATATTCAAATCAAATGCCTGAGTTACCTGAAGTAGAAACCATTTGTAATGGGATTCGTCCACAATTACAACACAAAACTATTCACAATGTTGTGGTTCGTGAATCACAATTACGCTGGAAAATACCCGATAATTTCACCTCTTCTGTGATTGGTTTAACCATTGATAGCATTAGCCGACGAGGTAAATATTGTTTATTAAATACAACATTAGGAAGTATTATTTTACATTTAGGTATGTCGGGGAGTTTACGAATTGTAAATAAACAAACCCCTGTTATGCGTCATGACCATGTAGATTTTATTTTTAATGATGAAACCATTTTACGTTTTAATGACCCGCGTAAATTTGGTGCCGTTTTATGGGGAGAAGGGGATGTTTATCAGCATAAGTTATTAAACACATTAGGACCTGAACCATTAACAATAAATTTTAATGGTGAATATCTTTACCAACAGGCGATTAAACGTAGAAAAGCGATTAAAAGTTTTATTATGGATGGGCATATTGTTGTGGGCGTAGGCAATATTTATGCAAGTGAATCCCTTTTTGCAGCAAGACTTCATCCATTACAGGCGGCGGGTAAAATTTCCCTTATTGAATATCAAACCTTAGCCACAGAAATTAAAAAAGTGTTGCAACGCGCTATTCAACAAGGGGGAACAACACTAAAAGATTTTGTTAATGCGCAAGGTAAACCGGGCTATTTTAGTCAATCGTTACAGGTTTATGGTCGTACAGGAAAACCCTGTTATCAATGCCAAACGCCTATTGAACAACTAACCATCGCTCAACGTGCCAGTTATTTTTGTCCAACTTGTCAACTCATTTGATTACTCAACAGAAATAAAACCATGCACACCTCGTTTAGATTTAACCGCTAACCAATCTTTCAAGTAACATAATTCATTCGTTTCTTGTAAACCCGCTAACGATTCTTTCGCTTTTAATAATCTAAAGGCGGAAGATAAAACCTTATAATCGTCCCCCTTTATGCCCGCACGCTTTAAACCAAGGGTATTTAAACGATAATGTTTAGCAGGATAACCTGCAATTAGCATAAAAGGGATCACATCTTTATTTAACCCTGTTGTTCCTTGAACAATCGCATAAGACCCAACACGGCAAAATTGGTGAACAAGCGCGCCCCCTCCCATGAAAACATTATCACCCATTTCAACAAAACCACCAATCGCAACATTGTTGGCAAAAATGGTTTTATTACCAATTTTACAATCATGAGCCACATGGCTATTATTCATAAAATAACAATTTGAACCAATCATAGTTGCCTCATTTTCTATCGTTGCTCTATGTGCTGTAAAGCCTTCACGAAAAACATTATTATCCCCAATCGTTAATAAGGAAATAGTATTGGCGTTAAAATTTATGTCTTGAGGCAGCCCCCCAAGAACAACATGCGGGTGTATAATATTACCCTGCCCCATTTTTACAAAAGGTTGTATAACTGCATGGCTACTAATTTTACAATGATCCCCTATTTCGACATCCGATTTCACCACTGCAAATGCTTCAATCGTAACATTTTTTCCTAAAATTACATTATCTTCGATAATAGCCATTGGATGAATGCTTGTCATGTTATCTCTCTTAGTTAGTTTTGATAGCCAAAATTGTAAAATATAAAAAATACCGAAAAACTTAGGAAGTTGCAACTAATGCGCTTAAATAGCATTCGTCACTTGTTACTATAGAAATAGAGTAAAGAATAGGGTAATATTTTAGCCCTTAACCTTAATAAAACTTTTATAATTTTTAACACGATGACTAACAACGATATTTTACGCCGTATTCGTTACACATTTGATTTTAATGATACCAAAATGATTGCTATTTTTGCTTTGGCAGATTATACGGTCACACGAACCCAAGTGAATGAATGGCTAAAAAAAGATGATGATCCTGATTATAAAAACTGCCCTGACCTTCAATTTGCAATTTTTCTCAATGGTCTGATTAATGATAGACGTGGAAAAAAAGAAGGACAGCCCATTCCACCAGAAAAGAATTTAACCAATAATATTATTTTCACAAAATTAAAAATTGCCTTTAATCTCAAAGCAGAAGATGTGATTGAAATGATGCGCTTGGCTGATTTTAAAATAGGTAAGCCTGAATTAAGTGCTTTTTTTCGTAAAAAAACCCACAAACATTATCGTGAATGTAAAGATCAAATTTTGCGGAATTTTCTTAAAGGATTGCAACTTAAATATCGGCAATAAAAAAGGCTTAGAGAATAAATTCTCTAAGCCTTTAAATTATGGAGCTGATGATGGGACTCGAACCCGCGACCGGTTGATTACAAATCAACTGCTCTACCAACTGAGCTACATCAGCAAAGATTTTCCATTATACTGGTTTTTTATTATTTGAAAAGCTTTTTTTATATTTTTTTAATCATTCAAATAACAAGGTGCTTTTTAATTCGTTGTTTCATCTTATATAGCACATAAAAAAAGCTTGGCAACCGAAACTGCCAAGCTCTTTTTTAACTACGTAGCTTACAACTGGATAGAAGATGTTGTACTAGAAACTTTTTGTTTAGAACCATCTGGATCATCCATACAACCTGATAAACCAATAATCATTAATGTCATTGCTAATAAAGATAATACTTTTTTCATAATGTCCTCCAAAGGATTTTATATTTATTTTAAGTGTACTAATGTGTTAAGCACGGGTAATTTATATCATGGCTTAATGGAAAAATGCAATCATAAAATTTATTTTAGAGTAAATTTATGTCTTTTGGTGCTGTTATTTTAATCTCTTGTTGATCCCAAATCGCCGTTCCTATTGTGGCCCATTCACCTGACAAGTTGTTGTTTAACAAATCTTTAACCCAAAACTCTGGCGCATTGATCTTTTTTAATTTAATTTTAAAAATAGTGTTATTCAGCTCAAGTTCAGATTTTACTCCCCAAAAAGCGGTGACTTTCATAATAAATTTATGCAAGCGTTGACGGTTAATATTAGGGGTAACCGCGATGTTTGCCCACATAGAATGTACCCGTCCCCAATTAGGGGCTGCCAGTCTTCCCTCTTCGGTGACAAAGGGTAACCATTGCTCATTTCCATCGCGATCAATATAGGTAATCGCCAGTAAGTGATTATATCCTTCAAAGTGGTCATGTAAATATAATGCGTGCGGCGTAATCCCAACAAAACTTTGACTCAGCATAATTAACGAGTTACTAATACCTGCAAGCGTACGGGTAATCGGTGATTTTTTAAAATCCACATCAAAACGATAAAGTAGTCCATAATGAATCGAACTATTGAGTTGCAAAATAAATAAAACCATGACTATTTTTGCGACAATGTGAATCCGTTTTTTTAGTTGTCGTAAATCATCCAGCACAAACAAACGATCATAAAGCATTTGCGTTATCTTTGTTGATGGGATTTCACAACCTGCATCACAACCAATACGTAGGCGGGAATCTGCAATTTGACGATAATAATTTGTTGCCAATTTAAATATTTTGGGCATTTGCAGAAAATAACCGAATACCGCTAAATAACGCATATGAATAAAAATTTGTGCATAAGTTGCCACGCCTGCGTAAATTTGATGATCTATCTTATTAACCGCATAAATATCGGTTAATAACGTTTTTTCATTTATCGACGCAAGCTCATGACTCAGAGAAGCAAAACTTTGTATCCCTTTAAAATCAATACATTTTAAAATATCAAAATGATTTAAAATTAATATTGTGCGGTTACATAAAGGACATTGTTCATCATAAAAGACTTCTAATGTGGGTTCTTTTGCTTGTAACCACTGACCTATTTTTCGATAATAACGAAAGGGTAAGAGTAACGCATAAAAAATTAGCATTCCTAACCCGAAGGGATAAATATTAAAACTAACCGTAATCCCAAGATGTAACCCAAAACCAATTAAAAAATAAAGCGGGCGTAAATATTTAAAGCCAAATAAAAAAATAAAGCTAAATTGGAAGATCAGGATGGTGTAACCAATTGTTTTTTGTAGCCATTCAATATTCAGTAGCCAAGACATATTGATGGCAGAAACATAATAGGGAATTGATGAAGGTAACCATGCCCCTAATCCATTACGCCAATGTGGCGCAAACATTTTATGAATGGCCGAATCAAAATATAAAAACCCTAAACAGATAATAACAGGTAAGTAATAGGCTAACGCACTGACCGTGGGCTTGCTATAATTTGAATAATGAACAAAGGGGGTTTGTAATTTTTTCCGTAATGAATCTATCGCAAAGGCTTTATCCAGCGGCATAAAAATTAAAAATAAATTTGCCCCAATCATAAACAAATCAAACCCACCATCAAAATCACGCTGCATGGGGGTAAAATTAACAAAAACAACCCAAAAAATATAATTAGCAATGATAGCAAACTGGCAACGATAGCCGACAATAATAAAGCTTGCAACAATCGCCCAAAGACATAAAAAGAAAGGAATCATTGGAAATTCGACATCTAAATAAGGAATCGGATCGAATATCAAATGATTAAAATACAATAAAAAGAAAATTTCTTGTAAGGTGATGACACCAAATAATAGCCTGAATAGACCAATACCCGTAGCGGGTGCTGCTATTTGATGCGTTTTAACGAGTTTAGCGAACAGTAATTTATACATTTTCTACCACTAATGTGCTGGAAAAAACTATAAATTATAAGGTATTTAGGAAAACAAAAGGACTTTTTAAAAACAAAGACCGTTGCCGATAAAATATCGACAACGGTCTTGGTATAGCTCGAACCTGCTAAATCTTATTCTTCTTCTTCTGGCTCTGCAAAGACCCATTTTACGAAGAAATAGCCACCGATAATAACGACAAGTGCTCCAACCATGCCTTCTGGCTCTTTTAACATTTCTGTGATGTCTAAGATCGCTCCCATGAGTGTCCTACCTTATTTTTTGTTGTAAATATAAAAAAATGCGCCGTTTTGTTGGCACTCGAACCACTTATGTTACTTTAGGGAGTTCTAATGTCAAGTTAAATTGTATCAAACCCTATTCTACTTAAGTGAGTTAAGATTCTTTTCGAGTAAAAAATAATCGCTTACAATGGCTATTGTTTACTATTTTTTTGATGTTTCTATGTTTAATATATTAACCTTAACAAGATAAGTATTTGTTAAATAGGCGTGCGTAGATTAAACTTAGCCCTTAGGATAAGAGCGTAACGAATTACTCTATGATTTTCATTCAATAAACAAAAATCATAAGATACCCTCAAATTTTTTTAATGACCTGAATAATTGCGTTTATTTTATGGTTTGTTTAATGATAGCCCTTATTTTAATTTGTGTGCTTTGAGATTTATCTATTTTTTATAACAAAAATAATCAAGAGAAGAGGAAAAAAAAATGGTTTTTGGTGGAATTATTTCTATTTTAATAGCAATATGGATTTATAGAACAGCCGTTGAGGCAAAAACAGGTAATGCACTTTACTGGGTTGCAGGTAGTGTGATTGTTTTTCTTGTTGTACAAACAATAATGATTTATTTTAATGCGATAATTATTGATATGTTTGATACAGATATTAGTGATACCTATGACGATGCAGGAGGGCTTAATGCGAGAGATAATAGTGATAGAGCAGGACTGGAATCAGGAACAGGAGGAACTTTCATTGGTATTTTGTTTGAACTGATCCCCTTTATTGTACCTTTCTTTGTTATTGCGATACTTAGATTATTGGTCCTGCTAAAACAACCTTTTAATTTTATGGCACTATTCGGTGGAATAAAAGAGATGTTTATTGCAATTGGTGATAGCTTTAAAACAACTGAAGCAGAAACAACGACAACGACAACTGAAACTGAGACAGGTGATGTAAAAACAGAAGACAAAAACATAAAAGATAAAGAAACAAAAGAATAACGATTAGCTTTGATTGCTCAAAAGCCCAAGCTTTAACACTTGGGCTTTTTTGATTAACCGCTTATCACCAAATTAACAATAAAAACTAAGCTTAATATAAAAATAATGGTTGCCCCAATACCAACCAATATATAACTTGAAACACTGCCCTTCGTAAAATCATTTTTTCGATTATCCTTACTTTGTACACCAATAAAGGCTGCCAAAACGCTTTTAACCACTTGAAAAAAAGTAGATGTTGACATAACGCTATCCCTCTTGAATTAACATTAGATAATTATAATATATCTTACTTAGCCCTTTAAGCAACTTTTAAATATCCTCACACTTTACAGAGCTTGTAACCTTATGACTACACATGAATTATTAAACGCACAATTATCCAATCGCATCCTATTTTTAGATGGCGCAATGGGGACGATGATTCAAAGTTATCAGCTTGAAGAAGCTGATTATCGGGGAACACGTTTTAGTGATTGGGGCAGCGATTTAAAGGGAAATAATGACTTACTTTCATTAACGCAACCTGAGATTATCAAAGCCATTCATATCGCTTATTTAGAAGCGGGCGCAGATATTATCGAAACCAATACGTTTAATGCCACCACTATTGCGATGGCTGATTATGCAATGGAATCATTGGCGTATGAAATTAATTTTGAATCTGCACGCCTAGCCAAAGAAGCCTGTTGTGAAATCACCGCTAAAACGCCAAATAAACCCCGTTTTGTTGCAGGGGTTTTAGGGCCTACTAATCGTACTGCTTCTATGTCACCTGAAGTCAATGACCCAGGGTTTCGTAACATCCATTTTGATGACTTGGTAACAGCCTATACCGAAGCCATTAAAGGCTTGATTGAAGGCGGTGCAGACATTATTTTAATTGAAACGGTTTTTGACACCTTGAATGCGAAAGCAGCTATTTTTGCCGTCGATCAATTTTTTGAAACCTGCGGTAAAAAATATCCTGTCATGATTTCAGGAACAATTACCGATGCGTCTGGGCGAACGTTATCGGGGCAAACGGCGGCGGCTTTTTGGTATTCTCTACGTCACATTAATCCGATTTCCATTGGTTTTAACTGTGCTTTAGGGGCGACTGAATTACGCCAATATATTGATGAGTTATCCAATATTGCAGATACCTATGTTTCAGCGCATCCCAATGCAGGACTCCCAAATGAATTTGGTGAATACGATGAAACGCCTGAACAAATGGCAGCTGAAATTGGTGATTGGGCGGCGAATGGTTATTTAAATATTATTGGGGGTTGTTGTGGCACATCACCCGATTATATTAAAGCGATTGTTAAAGCCGTTGAAAAACACCCGCCGCGACAAATTCCTAAGCTAGAAAAGCAATGTCATCTCGCAGGTTTAGAGCCGATGAGTATTGGCAAAGACAGTTTATTTATTAATATTGGCGAACGGACTAATATTACAGGTTCGGCACGGTTTAAACGTTTAATTATTGCTGAAGACTATGAAACTGCGTTAGACGTTGCGCGTGACCAAGTGGCTAATGGCGCGCAAATTATCGACATCAACATGGATGAGGGGATGTTAGATTCAAAAGTAGCAATGGTGCGCTTTTTAAATTTAATTGCTGCCGAACCTGATATTGCGAAAGTCCCCATTATGATTGACTCTTCTAAATGGGAAATTTTAGAAGCAGGCTTAAAATGTATTCAAGGCAAAGGGGTGGTAAATTCTATTTCCATCAAAGAAGGCGAGGCTAATTTTATTAAGCAAGCCAACTTAATTCGTCGCTATGGGGCAGCCGCGATTGTGATGGCATTCGATGAACAAGGACAAGCCGATACCCAAGCCCGAAAAATAGAAATTTGCACCCGTGCTTATAAAATTCTCACCGAACAGGTCGGTTTTCCGCCTGAAGATATTATTTTTGATCCCAATATTTTTGCGATTGCAACTGGTATTGATGAGCATAATAATTACGGGGTTGATTTTATTGAGGCCACCCGTGAGATTAAAAAAACATTGCCCTTTGCGATGATTTCAGGGGGGGTTTCTAATGTTTCTTTTTCTTTTCGAGGCAACAACCCCGTTCGTGAAGCAATCCATGCGGTCTTTTTATATCATGCGATTCAGGCGGGCATGGATATGGGGATTGTTAATGCAGGACAATTAGCCATTTATGCCGATATTCCCAACGATTTACGCGATGTCGTTGAAGATGTCGTGTTAAATCGTGATGCAGACGGTACTGAAAAATTATTAGAACTCGCTGAAAAATATCGAGGTGACGGTACAACAACCGCTAAAAAAGAAGATTTAGAATGGCGCACATGGGAAGTCAATAAACGCTTGGAACACGCGCTTGTTAAAGGGATTGCCGATTATGTTGCAGAAGATGCGGAAGCGGCGCGTTTAGTCGCAGAAAAAACCCTTCATGTCATTGAAGGCGCATTAATGGATGGAATGAATGTTGTGGGTGATTTATTTGGTGCAGGTAAAATGTTTTTACCGCAAGTGGTAAAATCCGCACGGGTAATGAAAAAAGCCGTGGCGTATTTAATGCCTTATATGGAAGCTGAAAAAGACGGTAAAATCAGTAGTAACGGCAAAATTTTGATGGCGACCGTAAAAGGCGATGTCCATGATATTGGTAAAAATATTGTCGGCGTGGTTCTGCAATGTAACAACTATGAAGTCATTGATTTAGGGGTCATGGTGGCAGCCGATACGATTTTAAAAGCCGCACGTGAACATAACGTCGATATTATTGGTTTAAGTGGATTGATTACCCCCTCATTAGATGAAATGGTACATGTAGCCAAAGAAATGGAACGTCAAGGCTTTACTATTCCTTTATTAATTGGTGGTGCAACCACGTCAAAAGCACATACAGCGGTTAAAATTGAACCCAATTATAAAGGCTCATCTATCTATGTTACTGATGCTTCACGCAGTGTCGGTGTGGTCAGTAATTTATTAAGTGATGACTCAAAGCACGATTACATTAAACAGATTCAGAGTGATTATGAAAATGTTCGAGAACGCCATAAAGGACGTAGAGCAACGACTAAACAACATGATTTAATCACCGCTAGAGCGAATAAGCCAACTATTAATTCTGCTGACATTATTAAGCCTAGTTTTTTAGGTGAAAAAGTTTTTGACCATGTTTCATTGGTAACATTAGTCGATTACATTGATTGGAGTCCTTTTTTTCAAACATGGGAATTATCAGGGCGTTATCCTAAAATTTTAAACGATAGCTTAGTCGGTAAAGAAGCTCAAAATTTATTTAATGATGCACAAGCGATGTTAAAACAAATAGTCGATGAAAAATGGTTGACAGCGCGTGCGGTTATTGGTTTTTTCCCAGCGAATAGTCAAGGAGACGATATTATTCTTTATACTGATGAAAATAGAACCAAAGAATTAGAAACCTTGCATCATTTGCGCCAACAAAATATTAAAGCCCCAGGGCAAGCAAATTATTGTTTAGCCGATTTTATTGCGCCGATTGATAACGATAAAGTTGATTATATAGGGGGTTTTGCGGTAACCGCAGGGATTGGCATTGAAACTAAACTCGCTGAATTTGAACAAGACCATGATGATTACAGCGCAATTATGCTTAAAGCATTAGCCGATAGACTCGCCGAAGCCTTTGCAGAATATATGCACCAACAAGTGAGACAAGATTATTGGGGTTATGCCGATGATGAAATTCATGATAATGCGTCTTTAATTAGTGAGTCTTATCAAGGGATTCGCCCCGCACCGGGTTATCCTGCTTGCCCCGATCATACCGAAAAAGGCAAATTATTTGCATTATTAAATGTCACCACGAATACCAGTATTGAATTAACCGAATCCTACGCGATGTATCCGACAGCAGCGGTCAGTGGTTGGTATTTTGCTCATCCTGATGCTCGGTATTTTAATGTCGGTAAAATTGCAGAAGACCAACTAAGTGATTATGCACGTCGTAAAGGCATGACTGAAGAAGTTGCTAAACGTTGGTTAACGGCGCATTTGCATCATTGATTCTAACATCGTGATTTATTTT
>CAYROI010000063.1:0-11881 GCA_964425835.1 uncultured Methylococcaceae bacterium | reverse complement strand
GCAGCGTTTTTTGTATAAAGTAATAAACTCCATAAACGCTTGTTCAACATCATTAAGAATTTCTTGTTCTTCTTCACGTTCTTCTATGGAAATTTCTGGTGAATCCAGATATTCTTTTTGTAAAGCAATTTCACTATTTAGCGCAAGAATTGCATAAATTAAAGCATTATTTGAAATAGGTGTTATCATCATTAGGAAATATGGGGTTATGATTTCATTGAAATGGCAGAAATACCGACGGCTTGGCGTAATTCTTGAATAAAAGGCTTGGAAATAGCGCGGGCTTTTTTTGCCCCTTCCAACAACGCTTCTTCAATCTGTTCAGGGGTTTCTAATAAAGCATGATAACGTTCACGTGCGGGGGCGACTTGTTCGTTAATATGTTCAAATAATCGTTTTTTCATTTCTCCCCACGCGATACCTTCTGCATAAAGTGTGCGAACTTCTTCAACTTCACTGGCACTTGCAAATGCTTTATAGGTACTAAATAAAGTACAATTTTCGGGGTCTTTAGGCTCACCTGGTTCTAAAGAATTGGTTTTAATTTTATTAATTAATTTTTTAAGTTTCTTTTCAGGGGCAAATAGAGGAATGGTATTATTATAACTTTTACTCATTTTACGCCCATCTAAACCCAGTAAAGTTGCGCTATTGTCATCAATAATGGCTTTAGGCAGGGTAAAATGTTCGCCATAGATATGATTAAAACGACTCGCAATATCTCTTGCCATTTCAATATGCTGAATTTGATCTTTCCCCACGGGGACTTGATGTGCGTTAAACATTAAGATATCCGCTGCCATTAACACGGGATAACTAAATAATCCCATGGTTATCCCTTTATCAGGGTCTTGATCCTTAGCTTGCGCATTTTCTGCCACCACGGCTTTATAGGCATGGGAACGATTCATTAGTCCCTTTGCGGTAACACAAGTCAACATCCAAGTGAGTTCCATAATTTCAGGGACATCAGATTGGCGATAAAAAACCGCATTGGAAGTATCTAACCCTAAAGCCAGCCATGTTGCTGCAATTTCTAAACTAGATTGTTTAACTAATTCAGGTTGTTGACATTTAATTAGTGCATGATAATCGGCTAAAAAATAAAAAGGGGTTAGTTGTGCATTTTTACTGGCGGTAATGGCAGGACGTATCGCCCCGACATAATTACCTAAATGGGGAGTTCCTGTGGTGGTAATACCTGTAAGAACGGTTTCTTTGTTCATTATTAACTCTGATGCTATAAATTAATGGGAGGGTTAAATATCTTTTTTTGTAAGCACTTAAACGTTATTTTTGATCAATCTCAAACTAACTTGCATTTTTCCTAAGCTATATTTTGATTGCCTATTTATTTAAGATAAGCTGTCGATATAGAGGCAAAGTTTACACAAATTTAGCACAATAGTCAGTGTTCTCTATAAATCAAACCCCATTAAGCTATTTTTATAGTAAAATTTACGCTTAAATTATTAGCATAAGGGGGTTAAAATGTCTGATTTTAAAGAAAAGCGAGAATTTTTCAGAATGCAGGTCGATTGTGAAATTCATCGTAAACACGAGGGGAGCGAAGAAAATATCTATATGGGGCGTTGTACTACCTTAAGTGGTGCGGGGGTTTCTTTTATTACTTCGTACAATTTAAAGATTGGTGAGCGATTGGATGTTATTATAAACCCTCAGCAAACGCTAACCCCGCCGATGACAGCAAAAGCGACAGTGATTAGAATTGTCGCTTTAGATGATGATACGTTTGAAATAGGGGCAACAATTGAAACCTCAAACCCTGAATAATCTCCCGCCTCTAAATTATGTTTATTATCACTAAAGAAGTTTATTTTTGTTACGGTCATCGTTTGATGAATCATTCGGGTAAATGTCGTCATTTACACGGTCACAGTGTCAAAGCATCTATTTCAATTAAACAGCAACAACTCAATGAGCAAAGTATGGTGTGTGATTTTTCTGAGGTAAAAGCTTGTGTAGAAGCTTATGTTGATAAAATTTTAGATCATAATTTTTTACTTCATAAAAATGATCCCATTATCCCTTTACTTAAAGCGCAAAATGAGCGTTTTATGGCAATTGAGGAACATCCTACCGCAGAGGTTTTGGCTAAAATGATTTTTCAACATGTAAAACAACAAGGCTTTAATATTGACCAAGTTGTTTTATGGGAAACGGCGAGTGCTAGTGCTTGCTATCGAGAAGATTAAAAATAACTATTTGTATTTTTTCTTCATTATGTTTCAGTATAAAAACTAAAGGTATTACGCCCTTTATTTTTTGCCTCGTACATAGCCATATCCGCTTGTTGAAATAAACGATCTATATTTTTATTATGAATTCCAAATAAAGTAATACCAATACTGGCGGTCACGACATGCTCGTATTTTTCAAGCTTATAAGGGATATATAAAGACTTTAAAATACGTTTTACAATCATTAAGGCATCAGCTTGGACCTGTTCACGGGTATCATTTGAATCAGCATTTATGAGTAGAACAACAAACTCATCACCGCCTAAGCGTGCCACGGTATCTTCTTCCCGAACACAGTCTTTAAGTTTTTTTGCTACCTGTATTAACAATTCATCACCGATATGATGCCCTAAAGAATCATTCAAGGTTTTAAAGTTATCTAAATCTAAAAACATTAACGCACCATAATGATGATGTCTTTCAACTAAAACCAATGCTTGATTTAGATGTTCATAAAGCAGTCGTCTATTCGGTAATTTTGTTAGTGCATCATAAAAGGCAAGATAGCGAATCCGTTCTTCACTTGTTTTTTTCTCAATGACCAAGCTAATAAGCTGTGACAAACTAATTATTTTATCCAATGTTTCTTTAGTAGGGTTGGTAGGTTTTTGGTAATAAATCGCAAAAGTCCCTAACACCTGTTGTTCTGTGTTCAGAATTGGCTCAGACCAACAGGCAGCTAAACCTGCTTTTTTTGCTAATTCTTTAAAATTCACCCAATAAGGATGCTGGCTAATATTAGAAACAATCACACGATGTCTTAAATAAGCGGCTGTTCCACAAGAGCCAACGGCATCACCTATTTCAATTCCATTAATCGCTTGAGTATAAAATAAAGGTAAACGCCCTGAAGCTTTATGAATTAAATATTTATTAGTTTTATCCAAGAGTAGAATAGAACAAAGCATATCGGGATTATTTTTTTCAATTATCTGTATCACTAGTGCTAATATTTCATCCAATGGCATAGGGCTTACCATCGCCTGTAAAACCTTATTATGTAAATCCCTTTCTGCGATGGCTTTACTTAATGCGATTGTTCGTAAATCAACTAACGCTTCTGTTCTTAAGGTTCGCCCTGTCAGCATTAATAGCGCAACCCCTGTTAATCCTGTAAATAAAAAACTTCCTAGCAATAACCACCACTGTCCCCAATATTTTTGAGATTTCTTAAAATTTTTTGAAGGCATATAACTTAATTGCCAACGCTTATTGGCAAAATTTAAGGTGCTATTTCTAAAGAGTGTGTATGCGTTTATTTTTTTGGGTTGTTGTTGACTAAAAGAACTATAAATAACTGTATTACCCTCTAATATTTCAACCTCAATCTGCAAATTTTTATTTTGTTGGATTAAAACTTCCATTTCTTTTTCAATAAGAAAGGTATTACCAACAAAACCTTTCAAAGTGACTTTTTCATCAAGAGAGGGGCTAAAAACAGCAGAATAAATTTTTATACCTTCAATGACTTCTTTACCTACTTTTAGAGCTAATTTTTCTGTTATTACGGGACTTTCTAATTCCCATGTTTGTAATAGGTTTCTAAAAATAATAGGGTTAGTTCTAAGATCGAAGCCTAATAGATTGGATTTTTTATTGTGAGGCTCAAGGTAGGCAATTGGGAAGTAGTAATCACGCTCTGCGGCTGGTACGATTAAGTTGTGGTGATTAAATTCTCGGATTGGGGAATCATATAAAATTTCAAACTTAGCACGCTGTGAAGATTTAACATAAGGAATCCATTCTATAGTAGCTAAGGTTTGATTTTGTTGTAAAATCGCGTGACTAAAACGATAAAATTCACTCTGACTAACAAAGTAAGTGTTTTCAAAAAAACTTTTTAAAACTAAATTAACCCGTTGATAGGAATAAAGTCTGTTATATAAAGCATCATCAAATAATCGACTTTGTCGGTCAAAAATTTCTTTAATTTGTACTTTTTCTTGCAGCTTACCATAGCTAAGGATAATGATTGAAAAAATCAATAACATCAATGAAGGGTAAAAAATAGAACGACGCCGTTCTTTCCATAGCTTTCGTGGTTTAGCAAAAAAAATCAATATTAACGGGGTGATAATCAATATGCCAATGGCATCCCCTGCCCACCAAGTTGCCCACGCAGAAAATAATTCTGAATAATTTATTTTATGATTATAAAATCGCTCAATTGAGAAAAAAATCGGGGTAATTGATGAGCCAATGATGGAACTTAAAAATAAAAATTTGAGAATTTTTGCATCTTCAATTAAAGGATCATGCCGACCGACAAAACGCTTAATTAAATGAACTGCCAGTATCGCTTGTAAACAAACGCCGATACTAATGAAAACACCTGCGGGTAATGAATTAATCGCAGCATCTAGGGAAGGGTGATTAAAAAAATGGGGGATATGCGTCAGTAACGACCCTAAAAAAATACCTGGTAAAATGATCCTGCCATAAAGTAAGAGCATAGCGAACGCTATTCCTGCAGGCGGCCAGATAGGGCTTGCGCCACTGGGAGAAACGATGATTAATAAGCCAACATAAGCCCCTAACAGATAAGCTAATAAACTACTACCATTTAAAAGAACAACCTCTTTTTTCTTAAGCATATTTTAAAGCATCTGGGTAAAATTAAACCTCTGTTGATAATCGGCACAGAAGATACAATTAAAATAATATTATGCCAGATAAGGTTAGGGTTTATATAAAAATAAAACCTTGCTGTGATTAAGAAAGAAATAAAATGCGTTATTTATTGTTCAAACAATGCTTGTGCTTGTAAATCTGCATGATAAGACGAGCGCACGAGGGGCGCGCTGGCAACTTGTTTAAACCCTAAATCCGTTGCCAACTTTGCGTAGTCATTGAATTGTTCAGGCGTAATGTATTCTTTAACGGCTAGATGGGCTTTACTCGGTTGTAAATATTGCCCTAAGGTCAACATAGAACAACCGTGCTTGAGTAAATCTTTCATCACTTGAATAACTTCTTCGGGTAACTCCCCTAACCCCAGCATTAATCCTGATTTAGTCGCAACATGAGGCAATTTTGTCTTATGTTGCTCTAATAATTGTAATGAGAGTTGATAATCAGCCCCTGGACGGGCTTGTTGGTAAAGTCTGGGAACAGTTTCAAGATTATGGTTGAAAATATCACAGGGGGATTGTTGTAAAATAGCTAATGCTTTTGAAATCCGTCCTCGAAAATCAGGGACTAAAATTTCAATTCTGGTTTTAGGACTGACATCACGAATTTCATTAATACAGGCAGCAAAATGTCCCGCCCCAGCATCTCGTAAGTCATCACGATTAACCGAGGTGATGACGACATAATTAAGTGCCATTTGCTTAATTGTTTGAGCTAAATCAATCGGTTCTTGCGGGTCTAATGCTAATGGTTTTCCATGCGCTACATCACAAAAAGGACAGCGACGAGTACACAAATCCCCCATAATCATAAAGGTTGCTGTGCCTTGATTAAAGCATTCGCCCATATTGGGACAAGCGGCTTCTTCACACACCGTATGCAGATTATTCTTTCTTAAAACTTGCTGTAATTGAGCGACCTTTTCACTTCCCCCTAATTTAACTCTTATCCAATCAGGCTTTCGTAAAATTTTATCTGTTGGCTGAACTTTAATAGGAATCCGTGCTAATTTTTCGCTGTTACGCTGATGAGAGCTTGGGGTTAAACGTGAAGGGGCTTTAAAACTCATAGTGTTATTGCTGTAAATAAAGCGTGAAGAAGGGGAACTGCTAATTCTTGGTTGCTAATATTAACCCCAAAATCTTGAAGTTTTGTAACCTCTAAATCTTTAAAACCACAGGGATTGATTGACTTAAAAGGGGTTAAATCTAGGGTATTATTAAGACTTAAGCCATGATAACTACAGCCCTTTTTTATTCTTAAACCAATAGAGCCAATTTTTTTATTGTCAACATAAACGCCTGGGGCATTTAGTTTTGCGGTTGCATTCAGCCCATACTGCGCTAAGGTACTAATCATTCCCTGTTCTAGCAAGGTAACCAACTGACGCACATTCAGTTGTAAACGCTCAATATTGAGCAGGGTATAAATAATAAGTTGCCCTGGCGCATGATAAGTGATTTGTCCGCCTCGATCTGAGTTGACAATAGGAATATCTGTCTGCTCTAACAAATGTTCTGCTTTAATATTTAAACCAAAGGTATAAACGGGGGGATGTTCAACAATCCAAAATTCATCTCTCGTATCAGCGGTACGCGTCTGGGTAAATTGTAACATCGCCTGCCAAATAGGCTGATAATTTTGTAAACCCTTGTTACGAATAATAGGTGACATAGCGATGATTGTTAAAAATGAAAAGTACGAGCAATATCAAAAAGCCATCTTAACTGCTGATGGCTATTTTTTTATCCCTTCTATTCAGCTGCTAAATTTGCTGCTGTTATCATGTCTTTCAGTTGTGCTTTACCGTGTAAATCCATAACAATATCACAGCCCCCCACTAACTCACCTTTGATATAAAGTTGGGGGAAGGTTGGCCAGTTTGAATAAGTTTTTAATGTTTCCCTTAATTCAGGGTCTTCTAAAATATTGACATAAGTAAATTTAGCTTGACAGGCTTGTAAGACCTGCACGACTTGTCCTGAGAAACCACATTGTGGAAAATCAGGTGTCCCTTTCATATATAAAACCACAGGATTTGATAATTGGTCTTTAATTCTTTCAATAACGTCCATCGGTATCACTCTCAAAAATAATAAAACCCAGTAATACTATCAAGAATAGGATAATAAAAAAAGTCTTATTTTAAAAACAAAAGTCTTGCTAGAAAGGTGATAGAAAATTATAATCAAGGGTTTTTTCGACAGGTAGCTTAAGGCTACCTTTTTTGTTTTAGCACAGGATATATGTCATGAGTAGTCATATTATGCCAACCTATGGACGTTTACCCGTTACCTTTAGTCACGGCAAAGGCGCGTGGCTTTGGGATGAGGCAGGTAAACGTTATTTAGATGCCTTATCGGGAATTGCTGTCTGTAACTTAGGTCATGCTCATCCTGCGGTACACGAAGCTATTTGCAAACAAAGTAATCAATTAATTCACACGTCTAATTTATATGGGATAGCGACTCAAGAACAACTTGCCAAGCAATTATGCCAAAAAAGTGGCATGGATAATGTTTTTTTTGGTAATTCAGGGGCAGAAGCTAATGAAGCGGCGATTAAAATTGCTAGAGCGTATGGTCATCAGCAAGGCATTGAAAAACCAGTTATTATCGTGATGGAAAAAAGTTTCCACGGACGAACCTTGGCGACTTTAAGTGCAACTGGAAACCCAAAAGTACAACAAGGTTTTACGCCTTTGCTTGAAGGCTTTGCCCATATCCCTTTTAATGATATTTTTGCATTAGAAAAAGCGATTACAAACAATAAAAATTGTGTTGCTGTATTGCTTGAACCGATACAAGGCGAAGGCGGCGTACATATTCCGTCACCAGATTATTTAAATAATATTCGCGACCTATGTAATCAGCATCAACTATTAATGATGGTTGATGAAATTCAAACAGGGATTGGACGAACGGGACAATTTTTAGCTTATCAGCATAACAAGATTCTCCCCGATGTTTGTACACTTGCTAAAGGTTTGGGAAATGGTGTTCCCATTGGTGCATGTTTAGCGCGTGGGAAAGCGGCAACCTTATTAACTGCAGGAATGCATGGGTCAACTTTTGGTGGTAATCCTTTGGCGTGTAGTGCTGCCTTGGCGGTTTTACAAATCTTAGACACAGAAAAGTTAGCATCCAAAGCGCAAGAAAAAGGTAAAAAAATTACTTCACTATTAATTGAAAAATTACAGAATAATAAAAATATTAGTAATATTCGTCATCAGGGATTAATGATTGGTTTAGACCTTGCCATACCTTGTCGCGATTTAGTAATTCAGGCATTACAAAAAGGTTTGTTAATTAATGTAACCAACGAAAAAACCATTCGTCTGCTTCCGCCTCTGGTGATAGACGATGCACAAATAGAACTTTTAGTCGATACATTATCATCCCTAATTCAAGAATATACGCAATAGCAATGACACAACCAAGACACTTTATTAGTTTGAACGACCTTAGCAGCGATGAGTTTAAAGCATTAATTGCCAGAGCCATCGACTTAAAAAATAATCGTAACCCCGATTTTCAACCGCTAAAGGGAAAAGTATTAGCGATGATTTTTGAAAAATCATCAACACGTACGCGGGTTTCCTTTGAAGCTGGGATGGCACAATTAGGGGGGAATGCCTTATTTTTATCTTCAAAAGATACCCAGCTAGGACGAGGTGAACCTTTGGCAGATAGTGCCAAAGTCATTTCAAGCATGGTTGATTGTATTATGATTCGCACTTACGATCATGCAACCGTCACGACATTTGCACAATATTCCCGTGTTCCAATTATCAACGCTTTAACCGATTTATTACATCCATGCCAGCTACTCGCTGATATGCAAACTTATTTTGAATTACGCGGTGATATTGCAAAAAAAACGGTTTGTTGGGTAGGTGATGGCAATAATATGTGTCATTCTTATATTAATGCAGCGATGCTATTAGATTTTAAACTCAATATTGCAACCCCTAAAGGTTATCAGCCTCTTGCGTCTATTTTAAAATCTGCGGATGAACGTGTACAGCTATTTGATTCCCCCGAACAAGCGGCAAACAATGCTGATTTAATCGTTACCGATGTTTGGGCAAGTATGGGACAAGAACAAGAACAACAAAAGCGTGAACGTGCATTTAAAAATTATCAAGTCAATGCAAACGTAATGGCACAAGCTAATAGAGATGCGTTATTCATGCACTGCCTACCCGCTCATAGAGGGGAAGAAGTTACAACCGAAGTCATAGATGGTAAACAAAGCATGGTTTTTATTGAAGCAGAAAATAGGCTTCATGCACAAAAAGCCCTTTTAGAATTTTTAATATGTTGCTAAATTCGTTAAAATTACTCCCTCAATTTATAACAGAGAACCTCGTGAAAAAAATAACGTTGATATTCTTGTTACTTACAATCAGTAGTTGGGTTAGTGCCAAAACAATTTATATTACTGATAATGTAAACATTAACCTTAGATCAAGTGCAAGCAGTAAAAGTAAAGTTCTTGTAACACTGCCAAGTGGCACGCCATTAACTTATATATCTAAGCGTAAAAATTCAGAGTATACCAAAGTTCGTATGCCAGATAGACGCTATGCTTTTATTCTAGCAGGTAATACGCTTAATGAGCCAACAAGTAAAATAAAGCTGGAAAAAATAACGATTGAACGTGATAAGCTGAAACAAGAGGTTGAAGAGCTAGAAAATGAGCTTTTAATGCAAAAAGGTAATTCAACAGCGGCTGAAACCACTAAAAAAGCATTAACACTAGAACACGAAAAATTAACCCAAGAATTAGAAGACATACGTTATAGTGCAGCAAATGCGATTAAAATTAAAGAACAACGCGACGTACTACAAGAAGAGGTGGTTCAAGCTCAAAAAGATCTTGAACAACTTAAATTAGAAAATCAAACTTTAAAAGCAAATAGTAACTTAGATTGGTTTTTATATGGGGGAACTGCCGTTTTTTTTAGTATTATTCTTGGCTTTCTACTACCTAACCTTGGTTGGCGGAAACGTTCACATAGTTGGAATTAAGTAAATAAAATTTCAGCAACCTGATAAATTTCATTTAAAACTCACCTTTTTCTAGGAAACAAGCTATGGCTAATTCAAAGGACAAACAAACTCGACAATTTTCATCACAAGTCGTTGATGGTATGGAGCGCGCACCGAGCCGTGCTATGTTATATGCGGTTGGTTTTGAGCTGGATGATTTTAAAAAACCGCAAATAGGTATTGCCTCTACTTGGAGTATGGTGACCCCTTGTAATATGCACATTAATAAATTAGCCGATGATGCCGCTAAAGGTGTTAATGAGGCAATGGGAAAAGCGATTATTTTTAATACTATTACCATTTCTGATGGCATTTCCATGGGAACAGAAGGGATGAAATATTCGCTGGTTTCACGTGAAGTTATCGCAGATTCGATAGAAACGGTTGTCGGTTGTCAAGGTTTTGATGGTGTCGTGGCTATTGGTGGTTGCGATAAAAATATGCCAGGCTGTTTAATTGCCTTATCACGTTTAAATCGCCCCAGTGTTTTTGTTTACGGGGGGACGATTTTACCAGGTTGCCATAATAATAAAAAACTAGATGTGGTTTCTGTTTTTGAAGCCGTTGGAGCAAGAGCGAATAATAAGATTGACGATGCTGAACTTAATGCTATCGAAACTAAAGCGATACCAGGAGCAGGTTCTTGTGGGGGAATGTATACCGCTAATACGATGGCTTCTGCTATTGAAGCCTTAGGGATGAGTTTACCCAATAGCTCAGCGCAAGCGGCAATTTCCGAAGATAAACGTTTAGATTGTGAACGTGCAGGGGCGGCGGTTTTAGAATTATTGAAAAAAGATATTAAACCGCGTGACATTATGACCAAAGCGGCCTTTGAAAATGCAATTACCGTTGTGATTGCTTTAGGTGGGTCAACGAATGCGGTGTTACATTTATTGGCAATGGCAAATGCAAGCGATGTTGATTTAAACTTGGATGATTTTACTCGGATTGGCAAAAATGTCCCGATGGTGGCCGATTTAAAACCAAGCGGTCGGTATCAAATGGCAGAGTTAATTGAAATTGGGGGGATTCAACCCTTAATGAAAGAGTTATTAGATCAAGGCTTATTGCATGGCGATTGTTTAACGGTAACAGGAAAAACATTGGCTGAAAACTTAGCCGAGGTTAAACCTTATCCTGTTGGTCAAGATATGATTCGTTCTTTTGATAACCCGATTAAAAAAGACAGTCATTTAACTATTTTGTATGGCAATTTGGCGACAGAAGGCAGTGTCGCTAAAATCACAGGAAAAGAAGGCTTAGTGTTTACAGGAATCGCTAAAGTTTATGAGGCCGAAGAACAAGCCTTAAAAAGCATTTTAAAGGGTGAAATTGTAAAGGGAGATGTCATTGTTATCCGTTATGAAGGGCCTCAAGGCGGGCCTGGAATGCGTGAAATGTTATCACCTACCGCCGCAGTAATGGGTAAAGGATTAGGCAATGATGTCGCTTTAATTACCGATGGTCGCTTTTCTGGGGGAACTCATGGCTTTGTTGTTGGTCATATTACCCCAGAAGCGTATGTAGGTGGTGCATTAGCCATTATAGAAAATGGCGATAAAATTACCATTGATGCCGAGACCAAACAATTAACGTTGCATGTAGATGAGGCGGAAATTTCCCGCCGTAAAGCGTTATGGCAACAACCTAACCCACGTTATACGCGTGGCGTGCTGGCTAAATATGCTAGATTAGTAAGTTCTGCCTCTAAAGGCGCAGTGACAGATAATTTAGATTAGAATATCTAAACAATGCTTTAAAAATGGAAGATAAATCATTTCTATAATACCCATGAAAACTAAAGTTGAAATAGATTTATTAAAAGAAATAGAGGAATTAAAAAGCCCGTAAAATATCAATATTTTATTTCAGAAAATTTTGATGCTACTAAAATAAATGATTTGAAATTAATTTATAAAAATCTAGTTTTTA
>CAYROI010000062.1:7153-12206 GCA_964425835.1 uncultured Methylococcaceae bacterium | reverse complement strand
AGCTTCTTTTAAATGTTCTAAATAGGCAACAGTGGCTTGAAAAGGTGAAATTCGCTCAATTTCTTCAGGAGATTCTGCGGGTAAAATAGGTTCTTTACAATCAACTCCCGCATGACACAGCCAACTTTTTGCACTGGCGACTAAGCGAATCGGGGTCTTCCCTCCCATATTCCAGGCAATTTCACCCACAAGATGTTTAGGTTTTGTTGTCCATGGTAAGGTTTTATCATCCGCTGTTATCTCCGCTTCATGGGCTAAATACATGAAGGAAGGTAATTGAGATTTTGATTCAATGACTCCTGGGGAAACCAATTGTGGAATCTCCATCACCTGTTGTTCGATATGGTCATCATCGGTTTTTACTAAATCAACATAAGATAAAACGCAGTGCGTTGTCCCTAAATCAATACCGATTGAAAAACGGGGACTACCATCACTAATAATCGCTTCTTCATCATCAGTTTTAGCTTGAGGATCTATTGTTTCTTCCACGTGTATTTCATCCGTTTCTGTCGCCGTTTCTTCTTGAATCAATTCAGTTTCCGTATCTATCGTTTCAGCTACGTCTTCTTTATTTTTTGCATGTCCAAATAAACCTTTCATTTTCATAATTCTACCTCTGCGGCGGCAATAATTTTAGCATTATGACCTGTGGTTAATTTAGGTAAGCGAATATCTGTCACTTGCCAACCTTTATGAACCAGTTCACCTGTAAAAGGGGCATCGCCAACAATATTTCCCGTGAGCCGTATTTGAGCGGCATCAAACCCTTTTTGTAAAGTAATTTTACTGCCTTCCTCTTCGCTACGAATATTTTTTAAACTTAAATGTTCATTAATCACTTTATTGCAACCTTCATGAACCACGCGTGCGGCAATGCCCACATCGGCATCACTATAAACGGTAATTTCTTCTTTGATAAAGTCGATAAACCGCGCTTCTTTTTGTAATAAACCGAGCAATTGCAATGCGGCATCAGGCGTGGCTTCTTTTAAGATCACAGGTTCAGGCGCAGGGGCTTGAACAATTTTTTCAACCTCAACGATTTTTTCAACCTCAACGACTTTTTCAACCTCAATAATCTTGGGTTCAGGTAATTTAATGGGAATTTGTTTTTTTGAATTTGTTAAAGCGATAATCCATAAAATAAGGACAAGAATAAGGCTTAATGCAAGAACTGCAACAGTCCCTGCAAGACAAACATGCCATAAATCAAAAGTGGTTGGTTTTAATGATAAATCAATGGTATACATCGCTTGCATATTATTGACCTACCTTTTTAGCTGCTTCTCTAAACATGAGTTCTTTTAATAGTTTACGAGTAATTTGGATTCGCATTTTTTTTAGGTGTCTATCGGCAATGATTTCAGGCACTTTTTCATCAATATAAACTTTGCGCATTTTTGCCAATTCAGGTTCACATTGCTTAATAATAGCGCCTGTAGCGTGACGACTCTCCTGTTTATCATAGCTAGGTTTTTGCATTTCTTTAATAACACATTCTTTATAATGGCGTTGGGAAAGTTGAATTTTTTTTATTAATGCTTCGGTTAATACCGTGCCTTGCCATTCATTTTTATTATCAGTTTTTTTATCTGCGGCAAACAGCAGTCCTGAATAAAGTAAAATAGTGACCATTAAAAATTGTTTCATCGGTTCTCCTCCATTAGGATAGGTTATTAAGCGTATTATTTTACGCGAACTACTAAATAAAGCTATGGCTACATAGTGAGACTTCTAAGTTTAGTTTTCAAGCGGTTACTAATTAAAAAATTATTTTCACCCCAACATAAGTGAGTTACCAACAGTGCATAACTTGAATAAATATAATGGATCACTAGTGCATCAAAGTTATGATGATGGTTTAATTGAGGTCGTTGATTGTAAAGGTATCCGTTCCTTGTATTTTGGTAATGAGACGCTACAAAGTTGTTTTAAGCTTTCAGAGCCGAATCGTTTAATGGCACGATACACGCAAACATTGATGAGTTGGTTGTTATTTAAACCACCTGTTGATGAGGTGTTAATGATCGGTTTAGGCGGGGCTTCTTTAGCGAATTATTTTTTATATCACTTTGAAGATTGTCAGCTAAAAATTATTGAATATCGGCGTAGTGTCGTTAAAGTTGCGCGTAGTCATTTTAGATTGCCTTTAAAAGATCCTCGTTTAACGACTTTGATCGCAGATGGTTGTGATTATGTACAAACGCAAAGCCTAAGGGAAGCGGCACTATATCCACTGATGATTATTGATGCATTTGACGAACAAGGAATTTGTGAAGCGGTTACTAAAAGTGCATTTTTTGATAATTGCAAACGGTTACTTAAGACAGATGGTTTATTCGTTATCAATTTATGGAAAACAGATAGGGTTTTATATGAGAATGTTAGTTGGAATTTACAGCAGGTTTTTGATGAGCGGGTATTATTTTTACCCGTACGTGGACGAGGTAATGTGATTGCATTTGCATTTAATGAGGCTTATCCAAAACAAGATTTTAAGCAACTAGTGAAGCAATCCCAACAGTTACAGCAATATTATTTGCTTGATTTTCCTTTATATTTAAAAGATTTAAGAAAAAATAATGTAAGAAATTTTAAAAAGATTATGAAAATTTAAAAATAGGGCTTTAATTTATTTCAGGCAATAAAAAGCCCGCGTAAAGCGGGCTTGCGTTTAGTATTATTATTGTTATTATTGTGTTATACGCGACTGTTAATTTTACAGCTTAATATTAGCAGTTACTTATTATTATAATTTTTACCTTCAAAATTATTGTTATTATTATTTAAAGGTCGCCTTATCCCTACGAGTAGGTTTAACCCTGCCACTTAGTTTGTTAAGCTGGTGTTCAGTTTAAGTCATAACGAATGAGATACCTATAAAAAAATTAAATTTTACGATTAAAATAGTATAAATTAAAAAAGTTAGTATAAATACAATAAGTTATGTTTATACTAAAATAAATATTTAACGAAACACTGGCAGGGAATGCGATTATTTTGTTATAAAACTCGTCTTGTTTGCATTCAGTTTGTGGATGTTTTTCGCAAATTATTAAAAATTATTTATTTTCTTTTCTTTGACGCTCTTCTTTTTTAAAAAAATGGAGGCGTTCATCTAAAATAGCTTTTAAATAAAGATTCATCGGTTTGGATTTTCGTGCCAATTTAGTTTGTAAAATAGCGGTTTCAGTGTCGCCTATTGAATAATAATATTCAGCAATATAACGATGTGATTCTGCCATTTGTTTTAAATCAGCATAAGTTTGAGCGAGCAATTCAAAGTACAATGCACGTTTACGAAAATCATCATCGAGTGTTTGTAATATTTGTTTGGCTATTTGGGGCTTTTTAGCTTTTAACAGCCCTTTTATATAATCAATCTTAATGGCTTGATTCGTTGGGAAACGCTGCAGAGCTTTTTCATAAAGATTAATCGCTTGGGAATAGTTTTTACTTTCTAACGCAACTTTTGCAAGTGCATTAATATAGTGCGGCTGATTAGGATACGCTTGATTTAAAGCCATTAATAATTTTTGTGCCGCATCAAAATGCTGTTTTTTTAAATGGGCTAATGCGATACCATAACGGGCAATAGCACGTTGTCGTTTTGTACCTAAAGTCGCTTTTATTTTGAAATAATTTAACACGCTATCGCTATTATCGGCGGCTAATACACGGAGTTTTGCGCGGATTAATAAATAGGCGGTTGAATTAAGATATTGTTTGTAAGAATATTGCTCGGCTCTTCCGCGTGTGTCTGAAACTCTGGAAACAGTGACAGGATGAGTGCGTAAAAACTCTGGAATGCCTTTACCATAGAAACGACTAGATTGTTGTAGGTGTTCAAAAAAAGAAGGCATACTACGCGGATTATAATTTGAATCGGCTAAATTTTGCATCCCAACTCTATCGGCTTCTTGTTCATTATCACGGGTAAAATCAATTTGGAATTGTGCATTTCCCGCTTGTATGGCAACTAAGGCCGCTTGTCCTAATGCTGGATTTTGTGTGCCAATTAAAATCGCTGCAAGGGTCGCTGCAGCCGTTGGAATGGAAAGACGACTAGCGGCTTCAAAAGCACGGTATAAATGGCGTTGGGTAACGTGTGCTATTTCATGTGCGATCACAGACGCTAGTTCACTTTCCGCTTCGGTTAATAAAAATAAACCTGAATTAATGCCAATATAGCCCCCAGGTCCTGCAAAAGCATTAATGCTTTTATCAATAACGAGAAAGAAATGAAATGGATTGCCAGGGTTATCTGTATTGGCAACTAGGCGTTTTCCAATAGATTGAATATATTGCTCAATTTCCATATCCTCATTAATGGTTAATTGGCGATGTAGACTACGAAAAAAAGCCGCGCCTAATTCTTGCTCTTGAATTGGGGAAATGAGTGTCCCACTGGAATCACCCATATCAGGTAAATGAATCTTAGAAGGCTCTATTGCTTGCGATTGCGTTGATATCAATACGAAAGCAAGTATTAGGTGAGTCACTTTTAATTTCATACCAATTCCTGCTTAGGTTGTTGCAACTTTGGGGTAAAATAGAAGTTAGCTATTATAAATCGGTTCACGTTAATAAAATAATTTAAAAATGAAATATGCGGTGCAAGTCAACAGTAGTCCTTATCATTCCAATGCAGGTTATCATGCCTATCAGTTTATAAAAACGGCGCTTTCAATGGGACATCACGTTTTTAGGGTGTTTTTTTATCAAGAAGGTATTTATCACGCACTGCATCATGCGCGTCCGCCTGATGATGAACGGCAACTGACTGCGCTTTGGAGTCAATTAGCGATAGAACATCAGCTTGATTTAGTGGTGTGTATTTCGGCAGCACAGCGACGGGGTTTGCGTTATGGAAAAGAGGATTTGGCAGCAGGTTTTCGGATTTCAGGTTTGGGGCAATTAATTGAAGCCACTTTAGAAGCAGATCGGTTTATTGTTTTTGGATAAAATAAATGAAAAAATACTTATTTATATTAAGGTCTGCGCCACATAATGGTTGTCATGCACAAGAAATGTTGGATATTATTTTGAC
>CAYROI010000062.1:4043-7053 GCA_964425835.1 uncultured Methylococcaceae bacterium | reverse complement strand
TTATAGCGTTAATGAAAAGCTACGATTTAGTTTTTAGTGGATAAGATGCGTCAAATCTGGTTATTCTTTATGGGGCAATGCGACTTCAGTAATGATACCTGCATCAGGATTATTAAAAATAGTTTCATCTATTTCATTTTCCCCGCGTGCAATAATACAAGTCACTGTAGCATCACCTGTAACATTAACGGCTGTGCGTACCATATCTAATAATCTGTCTACCCCTAAAATTAAACCAATGCCTTCAACAGGCAACCCCACTTGATTAAATACCATTGCCAGCATAATTAAGCCGACACCAGGGACACCTGCTGTGCCAATAGAGGCTAAAATTGACATTCCAACAATGGTGAGATAGTCGCTAACGCCTAAATCAATTGCATAAACATTAGCAATAAAAACAGTCGCTACGCCTTGCATAATCGCAGTGCCATCCATATTAATCGTTGCCCCTAGTGGAATAGTGAAAGCCGCAGTCGCATTATTAACCCCTAGGCGTTTTTCAACGACTTGTAGGGTAATAGGAATGGTTGCATTTGAGCTTGCAGTACTAAAAGCAAAAATATGGGCAGGGCGCATTTTTTTAATAAAAATCAGCGGATTTAATTGTGCAAAGATGGTTAGTAGTAAACTAAGGGTGCCAAACGCATGAATTAATAAACATAAAACCACCACGCTAAAATAACCAATCATCGGTAAAATTAGACCAAGCCCTTGTTCTGAAAAGGTTTTTGCCATTAAGAAAAACACCCCAATAGGGGCAAAGTCCATCACTAACGTAACGACTTTCATCATGACTTCATTTAACTTTTCAGCAAGTTGATGTAATTCTTTACCAATATCCCCGCACATCAGCATGGCAATGGCGAATAAAATCACAAAGAAAATAATTTGTAACATATTGCCTTCAGCAAAGGCATTAATGGGGTTACTGGGAACGATATTAATAAAAACATCGGTAATAGGCGGGCTGGGCTTGGGGGTAAAAGCACTCGTTGATGTGACCTGTTCAAAGCCTTCACCTGGTGCGATCATAATAGCAATTAACAGCGCCATAGAAATAGCAAGCCCTGTGGTGAAAATATAAAAACCAAAGGCTTTAAGACCTACGCGTCCTAAAACATTAACATCACCAATGCCACAAACCCCACAGATGAGCGAAAACGTCACTAAAGGGACAACTAGCATTTTTAAAGCATTAACAAAGGCTTTACCAATCACATGGAATAAACCATTGACTAAATAAGTTTGTACCAAAGCGACTTCATGAAAAAAGGCGTTAATTACACTGCCTAATATTAAACCAAAGATCATTGCTAACAATATTTTGGTGGTAATGGATATTTTTTTTATCATTATTATGCTCCTTAAAAGATTAGGCGATCATAAGTAATGATAGTCGTTTTTTACGTTAACTAATTAGTTTTTAATCGCCGTCATCAACGCATTAACCTCAAGACGATGTGATAACTTGACGTTAACAAACCCTACTTTTTTTAATTGTTTAAGTGATGTAGTTTCACGCATGACTCTATTTTCAGCCTCATCTGAAAATAAATGGGTGATCCAATGCTCTAAGAGTTCTGGTTTTTTTTCAGCCGTTAAAACTTTAAAATAACCTGCAATTTCTTTTTGAATCATTGTAGTATGCGTTGAAATATCATCCAACCCATAGCGATCACCGTTGATAAATTTGCCGCCTTGTTTAAGAATACGAAAAGTTTCATTAATTAATAATTCTCGATAAGGGTGTTCAAAGTTATGTAAAGTATAAGCAGAGGCGATAATATCGACACTATTATTAGGCATCGCTTTTAACGCACTTAAGGCATCACTTTCAATTAAATTAAGGAGACCTTTATCAATCCAACGACCTAAACTTTTCTTTGCCTGTGCTTGCATAATGGTGGCATTATCAATACTATGAATTACGCCTTTATCAATTGCAATTAAAATAGCCAAGGTTGTTATTCCTGTCCCCCCGCCTATTTCAACGACATTAAGTTCTTGGTCATAGAATTGGGCATAATCTCGAACCGTATCACCTACCAAATGACTCATTTTTGCTGCCAAAGGACAAATAAGCTCAATGGTTTTATAATGTTCACCTAACACCCCTGTAAATATATTGGCGTCAGTAAAAATTTCTTTTATCATGATGTTTTTTGTTGGCGTTTTTTTTCAAAAGCGGCTAATTGTTCTGCGGTTGCAGGACGTTGAAATTTAGCTTTCCATTCACTATAAGGCATGCCGTAAATATATTCACGGGCTTGTTCATAGTCTAGGTCGATATTGTTATCTTTTGCTGCACTGGCATACCATTTTGCTAAACAATTTCGACAAAAATCCGCTAAAATCATTAGCTCAATATTTTGAACTTCAGTATGTGTCTGTAAATGTTGAACTAACTGTCTAAAAGCGGCAGCTTCTAATTCGGTTTGTGTGTTTTTATCCATAATATTTATCCAAAGGGGAACATTTTAGCAGAAAGCTGGGTCTAGTTATCTATATTCAGCTGTAAAAAAATGATAATTTCGTTTGAATTACACTATTATTGACCCCATCTCACGCCTATTCTTCCCTATTTTTCTTGTAAAATTATGAAACAACTGTTTGAATTTATCCCTATTATTTTGTTTTTTATTGCCTATAAATTTTATGATATTTATGTGGCGACTGCGGTTGTTATTGTTGCTACTATCATTCTTGTTGGCTTTAATTGGTTTAAATATCGTAAAGTTGAGGCGATGCAATGGATTACGTTAGGACTTATTTTAGTGATGGGCGGAGCGACGCTTTATTTACAAGATGAACAATTTATAAAATGGAAGTTGACGATTATTGAATGGTTATTTGGTGTTGCTTTTTTAGGGAGTCAATTTTTAGGCAAACAACCTTTTGTTCAACGTATGATGAGTTCAGCCCTTGAGTTGCCAGATGTTATCTGGAAACGCCTAAATTTAATGTGGGCGTTTTTTTTTATCAGCGTTGGGTTTATTAATCTTTATGT
>CAYROI010000062.1:0-3943 GCA_964425835.1 uncultured Methylococcaceae bacterium | reverse complement strand
AGCCGTACGTCCCGCCCATTTAAAACGTCTACAAGATTTACAAGATCAAGGGCGATTAGTCTTAGCAGGGCCTCATCCTGCGATTGAAAGTGAAACCCCAGGGGATGCAGGCTTTACAGGGAGTTTAGTGATTGCTGAATTTGAAACCCTTGCTGAAGCAAAAACCTGGGCAGATGCCGACCCTTATGCGCAATTGGGCGTTTATTCCTTAGTCACCGTTAAACCTTTTAAACAGGTCTTTCCACAATGATAACTGATTTAATTAAACAAAAACTAAATATCGCTTTAAGTCCTGAATTACTTGAAGTGCTTGATAATAGTGCCGCACATGCAGGTCATGCAGGCGCAAAAAAAGGCGGAGGACATTATCATGTCACGATTGTTAGTGATAAATTTGAAGATAAGTCTTTAGTCCAGCGACATCAATTAATTTATCAAGCGTTAGGTGAAATGATGAAACAAGACATTCATGCTTTAGGTATTAACGCTTTAACTCCTTCTGAACAGACAAGGTAATTTATCAATGAAAAAAATAATCCCTTTATTATTAGCCAGTAGCGCACTTATTGTTGCTTGTGATCAAACGGCTAAAAATAATACAGCACCCACGGTAACTAAAGAAAATGCAGTCGCACAGGTTAATGGCACTTACATTAGTAAAAAAACACTAGAAACGTTGGAAAAAGAAATTGAACAGCGTGGTCATGGACAAAAATTTCCTAAAAAACAATTATTAGAAGAATTAATTCAACGAGAATTATTAGTTCAAGAAGCCAAACAAAAGAAATTAGAGAAATCGCCAGAAATCGCTGAACGGATTAATATGGCAATGCGTTCTTTATTGACACAAGCGGCTGTGAAGGATTATATAAAATCTAATCCTGTTTCTGAGGCAGAACTCAAAGCTGCGTATGATAAAGAAGTGGCTAAAAGTTCGGGTGATGAGTATAAAGCCCGTCATATTTTGGTTAAGACAGAGGCAAAAGCCAAGAAAATAATTGCTGAATTAACAGCGGGTGGGGATTTTCAAGCCTTAGCAAAGAAATATTCCACAGGCCCCTCAGGTCCTCAAGGCGGCGATTTAGGTTGGTTTGTTGATGGACAAATGGTTCAAGCTTTTTCTAAAGCAGTGATGGTGTTAGAAAATGGCGCATTTACAAAAGAACCTGTTAAAACGCAATTTGGTTGGCATATTATTTTACGTGAAGATTCCAGAAAACAAACACCGCCCCCTTTCGATGCGATTAAAGAACAATTACGCCCTGCATTAGAACAGAAAAAAATTCAAGCGATGTTAGAAGCATTGCGTAAGAAAGCAAAAGTTGAAATCTTAATTTCTGTTGATGAGCCAAAGGAGAAAACGCCAGCAACTATGCCTACAGGCGGTGATAATACACCAAAAGCCGCTCAAGAAACAGAAGTAATAGAAAAACAAGCCCAAGAAATAGATGCCGCAGAAGCGGCTGATGTCGATAACAAGGATAAGGAAGTGAAAGAAAAGTAACCCCTTTTTAAAGATTGAGAGCCGACATTTTATCGGCTCTTTTTTCATTTATAAACATACCCAATCAGAAAAATAAGCCGCCTGTCCTTGGTAAATCCCTTGCTTATTATATAAATTCCAAATAATTCCATTATTAATCTGAAAACGCCGCCCTTGGCTAGAAATTCTAATTCCCTGATACCCCGTAACAAACCCTTTGGTCATTACTTTAGCCATTAATTGATCTCTTGCCGCTTGACTTATTGCCTCAGCCGATTGACGAGAAGGCAGGTTAATTAATTGTTGCCAAGTGAGTTCAAATAGCGATAAGGCGGTTTGATTGGCATAATTAAGGATAGGATCGGCAGCCGTGTTATGAGATAACAGGGCAAAAGGGGCATAAAATACTTGTTCGGGTAATTTTTCAGGAGGCGCATTGAGTAAAGGATAGCCCAAAAAATGTTGAAAGCTTTCATTCAAAAGCTGTACATGAGAACTTAAAAACTGGTTTTTAGTAGCAGGTGGATAAGGAAAAAACATTGTGTTGAGGCTCATTGGGTCAAATTGTCTATTATGGTAACATCTCCCTTTGTAATTTATTTTTCTTAATTATTATGGCGCAAAAACTTAATTGGCACTATCTAAAAAATACCCAGGAACTCGCAAACAAGGCGGCTGAATTGATTGTTAAGTCAGCAGAACAAGCCATCTCGGCACGTGGTTTATTCAAACTGGTTTTAGCAGGCGGCAGTACGCCTGAAAATGCGTATCGTTTACTTATCAATAGTAAAACAGATTGGGATAAATGGCATATTTATTATGGTGATGAACGCTGTTTACCTGCTGAGGATAAAGATAGGAATAGCAAAATGGCGACCGAGGTTTTTTTGAAGCATACTCCCATTCCTGAAACGCAAATTCACCCGATACCTGCAGAACTGGGGGGAGAACAAGCAGCGCGTGACTATCAGTTACTTATTGAACAAGTTTTGCCTTTCGATTTAGTTTTATTAGGCATGGGCGAAGATGGGCATACGGCTAGTTTATTTCCAGGACACCAACACGATCAAAATGAACTGGTTCATGCTGTTTTTAATGCGCCTAAGCCCCCGCCTAATCGCGTTTCTTTAAGTGCAAAAGCATTAAGTTGTAGTGAACAGGTTATTTTTTTGATCTCAACGAATAATAAACAGCAGGCTTTGGAAGACTGGCAAAAGGGGAAAGCGTTACCTGTTGCGATGATTGCGCCTAAAAACCCCATTGAAATTTTATTAGCAGGATCAAAATAAAATGACATCATTATTTTATAAAGCACAATTTCTGGTTATTTTGGGGTTATTGCTTACTGCGTGTAATCTCGAACCGATTGTTTATCATCAAGATCATTATAGAGGTTTGACACAACCGATTATAGCAACAAAGCCAAAACCTGCTAAAAAAACGCGACCGAAATTTAAGCCAGTAGGCCGTTATTCTGCGACTAAATTGACTGGGGTTTATGCAAAATCCACTGCAGCGCGTAAATTTATTGCTTATTTAAGTAAACAATATGATTTTACGCCTAATTATTTGAATGGATTATTTTCCAAAGCCCAGTATTTATCTTCCGTTGCTAAATTGGAAACACCCACGACAAAAATAAAAACGACTTTTGTTCCTTCTCCTGGTAGTTGGTCACGGTATCGTAAAAAGTTTTTGACCCCGAGGCATATTAATAACGGGGTACAGTTTTGGCGTAAAAATGCAGCCGCGATTAAAAAAGCGAGTGCGACTTATAAAGTCGATCCAGAATACATTGTTGCAATTATTGGTGTGGAAACATTTTTTGGATTGAATGTCGGCAAAACACGGACGCTAGACGCATTAAGTACGCTTGCTTTTCGGACGAAAAGGCGCAGTAAATTTTTTACTTCGGAATTAGAAAATTTTTTGCTGATGACGGCAGAAGAAGGTTATGATCCACGCAAAATTGTGGGTTCTTGGGCAGGGGCGATGGGATTAGGGCAATTTATGCCCAGTAGTTTTCGCCGTTTAGCCGTGGATTTTGATCAAAATGGTAAACGCGATTTATGGAATCCAACGGATGCTGTTGCTAGTGTTGCGCATTATTTTGCGCGTAGTGGTTGGCGATATAAACAACCCGTTACTACTAAAGTGGCAAATAGTGGAACGAGGACAATTAAGCTAAGTACTTATTCAGGGAATGAGTTTTGGCGTGTTTATCAAAATTTTAAGGTAATAAAAAAATATAATCGTAGTAATCATTATGCGATGGCAGTGCATCAGCTTGCTCAAGCCATTAAACAGAAATATTAAAGATAATTTATAGGGCAAAGTGGCGACCCAAAACCTATTGCAATGAAAATTTTGGTTGTCAAGTCTAATTTAAATTTCCCATTATAATAAAGGGGTTAGCTAATCAAGGGGTCAGCCAACTTGATTTTCTTTGGTTTTAATCTT
>CAYROI010000061.1:7544-12555 GCA_964425835.1 uncultured Methylococcaceae bacterium | reverse complement strand
GCACGGTTAATACTACATTGCGCATCAATCAATTTGTGTACATTTTTTAAGATATAGACTAAACGCCATCTAATCGCATAATCCCCCGTTTCCATTAATTTAATCACCGCAGGTTTATCTTCATTAATAGCAGGTTCTAGCGCACAGGCATTTTTCCAAACTTGCGTTAAAAATTGTTCAATTTGGATGCTTTCAAAGCCATAGCCAATTTTGAAATCTACAAACTGGCGTAGTCCTACACTAGAACATTGGGTTAAAACTTCCGTTTTTGCATAACGAAGTCTTGAATTAGGGAGCAATATTTTATGCTGTGTTGCTAAGTCTCGAAAGCTGGTTTGACTTAAAGTTGTTTGAATAACAATGGCTAATAAATTAAATTCGGTAATTCTTATCACACTGCCAGGTTCAATATCCCCATTATAAAGGATAATTAAGCCACTAATATTATCTGCCGCCCAAACTTCTTTAGTTGAGTAAACTAAAAATAATAACGCACCTAAAACACTGGTCGCTTGTAACCAACTGGTCATTTTCCAAATATGAATGGTTGCAAGGATTGAAATAAAAATCGCTAATAAAACCACTAATAAGCTAAATATTTCTGATTGGTAAGTTTCGGCATAATATTTCTTATCATCAATTTCTTTTACTCGTCCAAATTTACGTAATAAAAAAAATTGGGATAATTGGGTTAAAATAAACCCCATCAAAAAGGTTAATCCCGTCAGAGAAATTTGGCGAGTATATTGCGCCTCAAAAAAAGCAATAAAATACAGCCCGAATAAAATGAGATTAATCGCCCGTAATGCCCATAATTTAGTCTCTGAAGTATTTTCATCTTGACTTGGGTTAAATCCGTAGACAATATAGCGGGAAGTTAATAAAATCAATAGGTTTATAGCAAAAATAATAATATCTAAATGGGTTAAATTTAAATAATTCAGATTTTTTATATCCATTTTTATCGCTAAAATATAAGGTTCAAGTTGATAATGCTTATTTGTCTGTTTTAACAATAAAACGTTTATCGCTGAGTAAGGACATTTCTATTTCAATACGCTTTTTATCTACTCTATTTTCAAAAAAAATTTCTTCTTTAAGTACATCATCTAAATTTTCACCAAGGTCTTCTAGCATAGTGATTAAATTTGCTCGTACTTCTTGGTAATCTTTCACAACAAATCCTATTTATGGTGTGTAGCTTGACGCTATAAAAGTAACTTATAAACTGAAGCGTATAAATTTTTCTTTTCTACCGTCAGGTGAATCGTTACAATTTTCCTTAAGTCATCATAAAAACACTGCTTAAATGTCTAATTATCGTATCATCAAACAACTAGAAAAGCTTATAGAAATTGGTATTGCGCTTTCATCTAAGATGAATAGCGATCAATTACTAGAGTTGATTTTGAATGGGGCTAAATCCATTACTAATGCTGACGGAGGAACTTTATATAGGATACAAGAGGACAGCATTACAGTGGAAATAGTCCATTCTGACTCCCTCAATCTTCGCTTAGGCGGGAAATCTGGCAACTCAATTAGTATTCCCCCCATTCCTTTATACAACAAAGATGGCTCTGCGAATTTGGCTAACATTGTAAGCTATTCTTATCATAAAAAAAAGACGGTGAATGTTGCAGATGTTTATGCGATAAATGACTTATTTGACTTTTCAGGACCTAAAAAATTTGATCAGTTGAATAATTACCATTCAACCTCCTTTCTTGCAATCCCGTTAAATAATCATGAGAACGATACCATTGGCATCTTGCAATTAATTAATGCGATAGATTCCAATACTGGTGAAGCGATTGCTTTTGATAATATTTCTCACAGGTTTACTGAAGCACTCGCCTCACAAGCGGCATTAGTTCTCACTAAGCAAAACTTGATCGATGATTTAGAAACTATGTTTGAATCATTAATCACCTTAACAGCAACGGCAATTGATGATAAATCCCCTTATACAGGCGGTCACTGTCGTCGTGTTCCTATATTAACCATGCTAATTGCAGAGGCAGCTCATAATACTAACACAGGTTATTTAAAAGACTTTAAAATGAGTGATGCAGATCGCTATGAGTTAAAAATTGCAGGCTGGTTACACGATTGCGGTAAAATTACCACACCAGAATATGTGGTTGATAAAGCGACTAAATTAGAAACTATTTTTGATCGCATTGAGTTGCTTGAAACGCGATTTGAGCTATTAAAACGTGATGCTGAAATTAAAATGCTAAAAGATATATTAGCTAATCCCAAACAAGAAAAACAATTAAAAGAAACTTATCAACAACAAATTAAAGCAATAGAAGAGGATCTTACTTTTATAAAAATTTCAAATACAGGGGGAGAATTTATGAAAGTTGAGGATAAGGCGCGTATTTATAAAATTGCATCAGGGCATTGGAAATTAGGTGAGCAAACCTTAGCCGTTTTATCTGAAAATGAAATTAATAACTTAACCATAGAGCGTGGTACATTAACTGCTGAGGAGCGGCAAGTTATTAATCATCATATTACCGCAACTATTGCCATGTTAGAGAAAATCAAATTCCCAAAACACCTTAAAAATGTTGTTGAATATGCGGGGGGACATCACGAACGCATGGATGGTAAAGGTTATCCCAAGGGACTAACCCGTGAACAAATGTCAATACAAGCACGAACAATGGCAATTGCCGATATTTTTGAAGCTTTAACCGCTAGTGATCGACCTTATAAAGATGCTAAAAAACTATCCCAATCATTATTTATTTTAAATAAAATGAAACAAGAGGGACATATAGACCCTGATATATATGATGCCTTTATTGAGAAAAAAGTTTATTTACACTATGCCAATCAATTTTTAGCTAATTTTGAAATTACGACTCAAGCATTGGAAAATATGAAAAAAGAGGGCGTTAGTCAAAATATTCTTGATGAATTATATTGTTTATTAGATCAATCAATAAAAGGTGAAGATGATTTTTTAAATAGGATAAAACAGCACATAAGTTTAAAATCAACCTATAAATATGGTGAAATTATTTTAAAATACAGTAAAAGTACCATTCAAAAACAAATTGATGTTGACTAGAAAAAGTTACCCATACCTTACATGATGCCCCCTATAAAAATGATAATTAATTATGAAATATAAAGATTTACGTGACTTTATTAAACAACTAGAAAAACAAGGCGAATTAAAACGCATTACTGTTGAGGTTGATCCTGTTTTAGAAATGACTGAAATTTGTGACCGTACTTTAAAACAAGGCGGCCCTGCTTTATTGTTTGAAAATCCTAAAGGCGCAAATATCCCCGTATTGGCTAATTTATTTGGCACACCGCATCGGGTCGCCATGGGGATGGGGGCTGATTCGGTAACAGCCTTACGAGAAATTGGTACGCTATTAGCCCTTTTAAAAGAACCTGAGCCACCTAAGGGCATGAAAGATGCGTTTGAAAAATTACCTGTTTATAAAAGCGTGTTGAATATGGGGCAGAAGCTAATTAAATCGCCTCCTTGTCAAGAATTAACCCGTGAAGGCGATGCGATTGATTTAAGTGATTACCCAATTCAAACCTGTTGGCCCGATGATGTAGCACCGTTGATTACTTGGCCTTTGGTGATAACTAGAGGGCCTAATAAATCCCGACAAAATTTAGGGATTTATCGTCTGCAAGTGATTGCTAAGAATAAAGTGATTATGCGTTGGCTGGCTCATCGAGGAGGCGCATTGGATTTTAAAGAATTTCAAGAAAAATATCCTGACAAGCCTTATCCTGTTGCGGTTGCATTGGGGGCTGACCCTGCAACGATTTTAGGCGCGGTCACGCCTGTACCTGATGCCTTATCTGAATATGCTTTTGCAGGATTATTACGTGGCAGTAAAACCGAAGTAGCAAACTGCTTATTAAGTGATCTACAAGTCCCAGCGAGTGCGGAAATTGTTTTAGAAGGGTTTATTTATCCTAATGAAACTGCCCCAGAAGGACCTTTTGGCGACCATACAGGTTATTACAATGAGGTGGATGAATTTCCCGTATTTACGATTGAAAAAATAACCCAGCGTCAAGCCCCTATTTATCATAGCACTTATACAGGAAGACCCCCTGATGAACCTGCTATTTTAGGGTTGGCTTTAAATGAAGTTTTTATTCCTATTTTACAAAAACAATTCCCTGAAATTATTGATTTTTATTTGCCACCTGAGGGATGTTCTTATCGAATGGCAGTAATTAGTATGAAAAAACAATATGCAGGACATGCGAAACGGGTCATGTTAGGAACTTGGTCATTTTTGCGACAATTTATGTATACAAAATTTGTGATTGTCGTAGATGAAGATATTGATGTTCGTAATTGGCAAGATGTCATTTGGGCAATGACAACCCGCATGGATCCTTCTCGAGATTTAACAATTTTAGAAAATACCCCGATTGATTATTTAGATTTTGCCTCGCCTGTATCGGGGTTAGGGTCTAAAGTGGGATTTGATGCGACGAATAAATGGGAAGGTGAGACGACACGTGAATGGGGGCGAACGATTCAGATGTCTGCTGAGGTGATTAAAAAGGTTGATGAAATGTGGACGGATTTGGGAATTTGATTATTAGCTTTATTTTTTTCAGGGGGCTAATTTCTGCATCTTAAGGTCGTTTAGATAGATCATCTTTCAAATAGATGGGGTGAACTAAGCCACCCCATAATTCATTAACCATCTTTTTCAGGTCGTCCAATACCAAAATTTTCTAATAACATTAAAAAAACACCAACACAGATGGCAGAATCAGCCACATTAAATGCGGGCCAATGTTTATCCTGATAATAAACATCTAAAAAATCAATCACATAGCCATAAGCCATACGATCAATTAAATTACCAATCGCACCGCCTAATACTAAAGATAAAGCCACTGCTAATAATAATTCCTGCTTTTTTAAACGCAGAATCCAAACTGTAATCATAAGACTAATAACCAAGGCTAGTCCTGCAAACAGCCAGCGTTGCCAGCCGCC
>CAYROI010000061.1:5025-7444 GCA_964425835.1 uncultured Methylococcaceae bacterium | reverse complement strand
CTTGCAAATGATAGGCTTTATCAATCACCCAACGATCAAGGGCTAATAGATCATTTGCCGCAACTTTATCAGTGGCAGGATCAAAATCGTTTAAATTAGACAATAAAAATCGTGCGGTATTACGTAAACGTCGATAACCGTCAGTGGTTTGTTTGAGAATATCTAAAGAAACATTCATTTCACCACGGTAATCAGTCGCCGCGACCCATAAACGTAATACATCCGCGCCTAAATCTTTCATCACTGCTTGTGGCGCAATCACATTCCCTGCGGATTTAGACATTTTTTTACCTTCAGAATCGACGGTAAAACCATGGGTTAAAACTTGTTTATAGGGTGCAACGCCATTCATCGCGGTTGAGGTTAATAAAGACGATTGAAACCAGCCCCGATGCTGATCGGAGCCTTCTAAATATAAATCAGCAGGAAAACGTAACTGCTTACGGCGATTAACCACCGCTTCATGGGTCACCCCTGAATCAAACCAAACATCTAAAGTATCGCTCATTTTGTCGTAATCTTCAGCCTCATCCCCTAAAAAGTCTGTAACTTTGGCAGAAAACCATGCTTCAATGCCTTTTTCTTCAATTTTCAAGGCAACCACTTCCACTAATTCATCCGTTCTTGGATGTAAATCCCCTGTTTCTTTATGAACGAAAAAGGGGATCGGTACGCCCCAAGTTCGCTGTCTGGAAACACACCAATCGGGACGACCTTCTAGCATTGACTCAATCCGCGCCAGACCCCAATCAGGAATCCATTGCACTTTTTTAACGGCTTCTAAAGCGGTTTCACGCAGTTTATTTTTATCCATCGAAATAAACCACTGTGGCGTAGCACGAAAAATAATTGGGGTTTTATGTCGCCAGCAATGCGGATAGCTATGTAATAAGGCGTGATGATGAATGAGCGCGCCTTTTTGTTTTAAAACATCTAAGACATGATCGTTCGCATTAAAAACATGTTCACCTGCGAAAAATTCGGTACTCGGTAAAAACACCCCATTATTGCCCACAGGATTATCCACTGGCAAACCATAACGTTGTCCGACAATATAATCCTCTTGACCATGACCCGGTGCCGTATGCACTGCGCCTGTTCCCGCTTCGGTGGTGACATGATCGCCTAAAATAATCGGTATTTGACGATCATAAAAAGGATGTTGTAAACACTGGTTTTCGAGAGCAGAACCTTTGCAATACGCTAACACATGATAATTATCGCAATTGTAGCGTGACAGGGTATCTTTTAATAACGCTTCGGCAATCAATAGCCGTTCTTTAATACCTTCCTGTTCCACTTGGACAATGGCATATTCTAATTCAGGATGCAAAGCGACCGCTTGATTCGCAGGCAATGTCCATGGGGTTGTTGTCCAGATAACAACAGATAAAACGCCTTCACCGTGATGGTCAGGGACATGATGACAGGCATGAATAAACGCTTCTTCATCGAGAACCTTAAAACGCACATCAATGGCAGGCGAATGTTTATCTTCGTATTCAACTTCTGCCTCAGCTAAGGCAGAACCACAATCGGTACACCAATGAACGGGTTTTGCGCCTTTTTCAATGTGATTATTCGCCTGAATTTTTCCCAATGAACGAACAATATCGGCTTCAAAATTATAATCCATGGTTAAGTAAGGATTATCCCATTCGCCTAAAATACCTAAACGAATAAAAGCCTCTTTTTGAAGTTTGACTTGTTTAGTGGCATATTTTCGACATTCTTTCCGAAAAATTTCAGGTGACACTTTTACCCCAGCTTTACCCATTTTTTTTTCAACTTGTAATTCAATCGGTAGCCCATGACAATCCCAACCTGGAACATAGGGGGCATCAAAGCCTGATAAGGTTTTTGATTTAAGAATAATATCTTTTAAAATTTTATTGACCGCATGACCGATATGAATTTCCCCATTGGCATAAGGCGGGCCATCATGCAAAATAAATTGTGGACGGTTCGCTGTCAGGTCTCTAATTTGTTGGTATAAATTAGCCTGATTCCATTGCTTTAAACGCATCGGTTCACGTTGGGCTAAATTGCCTTTCATCGGGAAAGCAGTTTTAGGAAGGTTGAGCGTTTTTTTGTAATCCATGATGAATGCGTATTTTTAAAAATTAATAGAGATAAAATGACTTGAAAACGATAAATGATAGCGTATGAAGTTATTTTAACAGTCTCACTTAAATTATGTCGCAGGATATTTTATATTTTTAATGCAACACTGAACTTAATATTTAAAGCTATTTAAAAAAAGAAATTTATTATTAAGCATGATTCATTAAAAAATTATCCAGTTCTTCTTTAGAGGGTAAGCTTTGTCTTGCGCCCATTTTAGTACAACATAAAGCAGCGACTGCACTGGCATAAACTAAACACGCTGCCCATGATTTATTTAATGTCAACGCTGCGG
>CAYROI010000061.1:0-4925 GCA_964425835.1 uncultured Methylococcaceae bacterium | reverse complement strand
AAAGAACATCAATATTATTAACCAATTTAGACCTAGGCATCCTGTTACCTTTTTAATAATTCAATAATTAAAACATCACATGAACCGCAACCTGTACCTGCACCTGTGGCTGATAAAATTTCATCAAAAGTACGCATTCTCACCAAGGACGGTGGGAACGAGAAGAGAACTTTAAGTCATTTAAACAACACGCCGATTCACAACCTATTCATTTTGTTGATGGAGATGAGCCGCCGTTATTATTGTTACACGGACGTAATGATACCACCGTTAAGTTACATAATATTAATTTAACGGCAAAAGTTAAAGCAAAAAAGGTCGAGTAAATAATATTTATTATGATAATATCAATCATATTGAAATCATTAGCGCGCTTTCTATTCCCTTGCGAAATCAAACAACCATTCATCAAGATATTATTAAATTTTTAACATTACATCAAAAAAAATATGCTTTATGAATAAAAGAATTTATAACCTTAATTTATTTCTAATGCTAAATACATGAACTCACCAGATCGCTATGCCGTTTTTGGACAGCCTATTAATCATAGTAAATCGCCTCAAATTCACACACTTTTTGCACAGCAAACTCAGCAAAACTTAATTTATCAAGCCAAAGAAATCAGCGCAGATATTTTTGAAACTTCTGCCAATGATTTTTTTTCCAAAGGCGGTAAAGGGCTTAATTGTACCGTGCCATTAAAAGAACAGGCCTATCAATTTGCCGATAAACTAACCCCTCGAGCAAAATCTTCAAAAGCAGTTAATACACTGAGTTTACAAAAAGATGGCTCTATTCTAGGTGATAATACCGATGGTTGTGGATTGGTTAGGGATTTAATAATTAACCATCAAATTCCCCTTAAAGAGAAACGAATTCTAATTTTAGGGGCGGGAGGGGCATCACGGGGCATTATTGATCCTATTATGCAGCATAGCCCTGAAAGAATAGTCATTGCTAATCGTACCATTGAAAAATCAATCACTTTAGCCAGAGAATTTAAAAGTTTAGGGCTGATTAATGGCTGTGGCTTTGACGATTTAGCACCACAGCAATTTGACTTAATTTTAAATGCAACGTCTGCTAGTCTTAGTAATCAACACCTTCCTTTAGTTGATAGTTTATTAGCTGAAAATGGCTATTGTTATGATCTGGTCTATGCAAATGAACCAACTACTTTTGTACACTGGGGGATTGAAAACAAGGCTTTGAAAAGTTTAGATGGCTTGGGAATGTTAATTGAACAAGCCGCCGAAGCCTTTTATATTTGGCGTGGAATACGCCCTAATACCCAAAATGTCATTAATTTATTTAATCAAAGGGCTATTTAACGATAAATTATTCCGCTTTGTTTGTCATTTATCAATAACACCAAGGATATAAAAAGGTTACAATATCGCCTTTTTATTGATTAACAGGATTAGTTTTGACCGTAAAAGTTATTCGTATTGCCACTCGCAAAAGCCCTTTAGCCTTATGGCAAGCTAAACATGTTGCCGCTAAATTAGAAAACGCTTTTCCAGAGCTTAAGACTGAATTAGTCACGATGGTGACTCAGGGCGATAAAATATTGGATACACCGTTAGCTAAAATTGGTGGTAAAGGTTTATTTGTCAAAGAATTAGAACAGGGAATGTTGGTAGGAACAGCAGATATTGCTGTCCATTCAATGAAAGATGTGCCTGTTGAGTTTCCTCAAGGATTACATTTAGCGGTTATTTTAGCGCGAGAAGATCCGCGTGATGCGTTTGTTTCTAATCGTTATAGTTCTCTGAATGATTTACCTTCAAATGCTAAAATTGGGACATGTAGTCTACGTCGTCAATGCCAACTTAAAGCCCAGTTTCCTAATGTTGAAATTCTACCTTTGCGTGGAAACGTCAATACACGACTAGCAAAATTAGAAGCGGGGGAATTTGATGCGATTATTTTAGCCGCAGCGGGATTAAAGCGTTTAGGAATGGCAAATAAAATCACACAATGTATTGATACTAAAGTAAGTTTGCCCGCGATAGGACAAGGGGCAATTGGGATTGAATCACGTCGTGATAATGAAGAAATAAATCAATTATTACAAGCTTTATCTGATAAAGAAACAACGATTTGTATTACCGCTGAAAGAGCCATGAATACGCGCTTAAATGGCGGTTGCCAAGTGCCTATCGCAGGTTTTGCAGAAATAAAACAACAACAATTATTGATGCGTGGATTGGTTGGCAATCCTGATGGCTCTATTGTGTATCGTGTTGAGCGCGTAGGGCATATTAAGGATGCAGCAGAAATTGGAACAAGGGTGGCTGATGAATTATTAAGTCAAGGTGCTGATAAAGTACTAACCGCTTTGTATTCTTAAAAATAGGGAACAAGCGATGCTTCGCGGATTAAAAATATTAGTGACCCGTCCTCTCCCGAAGGCACAAAAACTAGCATGGCTTATTGAACAACAAGGGGGGGAGGCGATTATTTTTCCAACCCTTATGATTGAGGCTTTAAATAATACGGATACTATTATCACTCAACTTGAAAATTTATCAGATTATCATTGGCTAATTTTTATTAGTGCGAATGCGGTAAATTTTTCACCATGGGCTAATCAGCGTAAAAAAAATTATTTTAAGCCCGTAAAAATTGCGGCAATAGGGAAAGCCACGGCTAAAGCTTTAGAAAATACTGGATTAACCGTAGATTTAGTGCCAAATACAGGCTTTAATAGCGAAGCACTCTTATTGATGCCTGAATTACAATCAATTAATGGGCAAAATATCTTGATTATCCGTGGACAAGGCGGTCGTGAAACCTTAGCTAAAACCCTTCAACAACGGGGAGCAAAGGTCAATTATTTAGAAGTCTATAAACGGTGCTTGCCTAAAACGAATAATAATAGCGTTATTACTAAATTAATAAAACAAAAAAAATTAAATGCCATTACGATGACCAGTGGTGAGGCATTAAATAACTTAATGTCTTTGTTGGCAGGACGTATAATGACCTCGTTAATATTAGAAATACCGCTAATTGTTATTAGCACTCGGATTAAAGAAATAGCGATAAAAATAGGATTTAAACACGTGCTTGTTAGTGCAAGCCCTGCTGATATAGCAATTATTAAGACAGTGACAACAGTGTGTAATGGGGAAGACTGTGGCGGAAAAAGTAACTGAAAAACAACAAAAAAATGAAACGGTCGTAAAAAAACCTGCGGTCGTTGTAGAAAACAAGGTGATAGAGAACAAATCTAAAGCATGGATTTGGTCGGTAATGATTATACTACTAATTATTATTTTGGCGATATTAGGCGCATATCTATTGAAACAACTGGATGATACGCTAGAAAATGAGAAGCTTAGAATTATTGATAGCAATCAGCGCATTTCAGAACTGACAACGCAAATTAATAGCATTCAATCAGAACTTGCCTCCACGCAAAAACAATTAACGTCTGTTGATGAAGATGTGACAGGAACTGATGATGTTTTTAATAAACGTTTAGCGGAATTTTCTAAACGACAAGATGAGAAATTGGAAATAACCCATGCCGATTTAAAGCAAGCTATTTTACGATTACAACGACAATTGGGGAAAACCCGTGGTGACTGGCTAATGGCAGATGCGGAATATTTATTAAGCGTTGCCAATCAAAGACTTCATTTAATGGGCGATTTAAATACAACGGGTGAAGCATTAAGAGCTGCAGATCAACGCTTACGTGAAAGTGGTGATGCGGTGGCATTTAAAGTTCGCGAACAAATTACCAAAGAAATTGGCGCATTAAAAGAAGTTGCTGTCAATGATATAGTCGGAAGTTATGCCCGCTTACAATTATTAATAGATAAAGTGGATGAATTGACTTTAATTTTACCCTATGCTACCAAGCCATTAGCCGCTTCTACAGCCGTTGATAAACAGAAAGAAACCACTAAAAACACCCGTAGTATCGTTAACTCAGGATTGGCACAATTGGAAGGGCTAATTACCGTTCGTCATAGTGGTAAAGAAGTGGATAAAATTTTAACCGTTGAAGAAGCTGAATTAATTAAGCAACAATTAAGCATTAAGTTAGAAATGGTTAAAATTGCTTTAGTACAGAAAAATAAGACCCTTTATGAAGCAAGTGTTAATGATGTATTAAAATGGTTAAATGCTAATTTCACTAAAAATAAAAAGGCTAAGATTTTTATTACCGAATTAAATAATTTAAGTCAATCCCAAGTTTATGCCGAACTTCCTGATATTAGCCTTTCACTAAAAATGTTACGTGATATTACTAAATTAAGAATAGAAACGGATAAAGCATTACAGGAAGAGGAAAAAACGAAAACCAATGTCACTAAAAAAACAACAGATAATAAAAATTCTGAAATAAAAGAAAATAAACAGGCGATAAATAAAGACGCTGAAAGAAAAGAACCTGCGGCTGAAAAACCAAAAAAACCTTTAAAAACACCGCCTGTTTCAACCAAAACGACTGTTAAGCAATAGCATAGAGAGCCTATAATGAAAAAAAAGATTATTTATTTTCTAAGCTTAATTTTTATTGCAGGAATATTTATCTATTCTGTTTTTGCATGGCTTACAAGTTATAAAAATCCTGGTTATTTGCTGATGGGTTTTGGTCATTGGTCACTGGAAATGACTGCCGTGGTTTTTATTATTACCCAGTTGGTGAGCTTTGTTATTTTTTATGTTATTTTTAGACTACTAGGTTCATTACTGCGTTATCCAAATAAAGTAATTACCCGTCGTCAACATAATAAAACGGATCGCTCTCAAAATGCTTTAATTGAGGGATTAGTTGATTCTGCCGCTGGAAATTGGGCGAATGCTGAAAAAGTATTAATTCGTCATGCGCCTAATAGTGGCGCGCCTTTATTACATTATCTAACTGCCGCTCGTGCTGCACAATCTCGAGGTGCAATAGAAAA
>CAYROI010000060.1:0-12642 GCA_964425835.1 uncultured Methylococcaceae bacterium | reverse complement strand
CCCGCGACCCCCGGCGTGACAGGCCGGTATTCTAACCAACTGAACTACCGCTCCTTTAATCTTGGTGGGTGCTGAGGGGTTCGAACCCCCGACCCTCGCCTTGTAAGGGCGATGCTCTCCCAGCTGAGCTAAGCACCCCGACTAAAGAGATGCTAGTTTACAGCATCTTTTAAACCTTTACCAGCTTTAAATGCAGGAATTTTTGCAGCCTTAATAGTAATCTCTTCTCCAGTCTGTGGATTACGCCCTTTTCTTTCCGCTCTATCTTTGACAGAAAATGTTCCAAAGCCTACTAGTGCTACGTTCTCGCCTTTTGAAAGTTCCGATGTAACGGCAGTAAGAAAACCGTCTAAAGCTTTTCCAGCATCGGCTTTTGTTAATTCAGACTCGGCAGCAATTGCGTCAATTAATTCTGATTTGTTCATTTTTCCCCCTTAGGAAATGATAGTTATTAAGTGGTAATCTTTAAAATAATTCAAATTTCTTAACGACTGCCCAAATCTTAAGGCTTAAGAAACTGCGTCATTTATATCAATGCCATCTTAAGCTGTCAAGCATTTACCCCCCCAGAGACCTTGTATTTTAAGGATTTGCTAAAATTTAAGCACAAAACCTTTCAATTTTTGCAAGAATTCCTTGGGTATCTAAGCCACATAGGTTTAATAACTCTTCACGTGTCCCTTGTTCTACAAACGCATTAGGTAGACCTATATTTAATACAGGCATTAAAATTTGTTGTGCTTGTAAAAATTCATTAACAGCACTGCCTGCCCCACCTGCAATCACATTTTCTTCTACAGTAACAATAACATCATGCGTTTTTGCCATTTCTAAAATTAGATTTTCATCAATTGGCTTTATAAAACGCATATTAATCGCTGTTGCACTGAGTTGTTTTGCAGCTTCTACGGATACGGTAACCATGCTACCCCAAGCTAAAATAGCAATGCGTTTACCTTGATGCTCAATTTGTGCCTTTCCTATTTCAATGTCGCGCATTGTACTATTAACAGTAATACCTGGTCCTTTCCCACGCGGATATCGCACAGAGGCAGGTCCTTGATATAAAAATCCTGTATAAAGCATTTGTCGTAATTCATTTTCATTCGCAGCAGCCATTACAACCATATTAGGCACACAGCGTAGATAACTATAATCGAAAGACCCTGCATGCGTTGGTCCATCAGGACCGACAAGACCCGCTCTATCAATGGCAAATAATACATCTAAGTTTTGCAGTGCAACATCATGAATAAGTTGATCGTAAGCGCGCTGTAAAAAGGTTGAATAGATAGCAACAACGGGTTTAGCCCCTTGGCATGCTTGACCTGCAGCCAATGTAACCGCATGTTGTTCAGCAATAGCTACGTCAAAATAGCGGTCTGGATAGGTTTCAGAAAACGCCACTAACCCCGAACCTTCTCGCATAGCGGGGGTAATGCCTAATAATCGCTCATCTTTAGCCGCCATATCACACAACCATTGCCCAAATACTTGTGTATAAGTTGGGTGTGGGGAAGGTTTTGATTTGGGTAAACTATCTTTACTAGGATCAAAAGCAGGCACGCCATGATAAGCTAATGGGTCTTTTTCGGCAGGAGAATAGCCTTTGCCTTTTTTAGTGGCAATGTGTAGGAATAAAGGACCTGAGAGATTTTTTAAATTTTCTAGGGTAGAAACCAACATGTCAATATCATGACCGTCAATAGGACCTATGTAATTAAACCCTAGCTCTTCAAATAAAGTCCCTGGAACAATCATGCCTTTCATGTGTTCTTCGGTTTTTTTTGCCAATTCCCAAACACTCGGCATTTTACTAAGTACTTTTTTACTTTCTTTCTTAACAGAAGAATAAAGCGGGCTAGACAAGACTTTGGTTAAATAATTACTCATCGCTCCCACAGGGGGAGAAATGGACATATCATTATCATTTAGAATGACTAATAAATTAGCATCTAATGCCCCTGCATGGTTCATAGCCTCATAAGCCATGCCACCTGTAATACTACCATCACCAATAATGGCAACCATTTTTTTATCTTCGCCTTTAAGTTCTGATGCAATTGCCATCCCTAAAGCCGCACTAATTGAGGTGCTTGAATGACCCACCCCAAAAGCATCATATTCACTTTCACTGCGAGTTGGAAAAGCCGAAACCCCGTCTTTAGTGCGAATACTAGGCATTTGTTTTTTTCGACCCGTTAAAATCTTGTGAGGATAAGCTTGATGACCTACATCCCAAACTAATTGGTCTTCTGGTGTATTAAAAACATAGTGAAGAGCTACAGTAAGCTCAACTGTTCCAAGACCTGCGGAAAAATGTCCCCCTGAGATACTAACCGTATGGGTTAAATAGTCACGTAGTTCACTACATAGCTGTAGAAGATCGTTTTTAGGGAGCGCGCGAACATCAGCGGGCAGATTGATAGTGTCTAATAATGGATAGTTACCTGATAAGGTATTCATAAGTCAAGGTGTCCTTTGTATATAGAGCGCGTTATTTATGCGGAATGAGGATGATGAGGGGAGATTCTAATTTTAATGGTCACGTTGAATAATATAAAGTGATAAATCACGTAATAAATCCGCTTCTGACCCAAAATTATTTAGGCTCGCTAAAGCTTGTTCATGCAATTCTTGGGCTTTTTGTTTCGCGCCTGCCAACCCTAAAAGTGCAGGATAAGTCGGTTTATCATTATTTTGATCTTTACCCTGTGTTTTACCTAATGTTGCGGTGTCACTTTCTTCATCTAAAATGTCGTCTTTAACCTGAAATGATAAACCAATACATTTAGCATAATGATCTAATTTTTGCGCCATCTCTATATTAATATCAATTTTAGCTAAAGCTGCCATATTAACACTGGCACGAATTAATGCCCCCGTTTTATGAATGTGCATATTTTCTAATTCGGGCAAACTAATCTGCTTACCGACTGAACCCAAATCTATTGCCTGTCCTCCCACCATTCCTTGTGAACCACTCGCTTTTGTTAGTGTGATTATCATTTGTAAGCGTTGCTCAGGTGTCGCCTTTATTTTTGGGTCATTGGCTAAGATTTCAAAAGCCAAAGCCTGTAAAGCATCGCCTGTTAAAATAGCCGTTGCCTCATCAAATGCGATATGACTCGTTGCTTTTCCCCGTCGTAAATCATCATCATCCATTGCAGGTAAATCATCATGAATTAAAGAATAAACATGGATAAATTCTACCGCACAAGCCACACCATCTAAACGCTCTATGTCAATACCCAACGCTTTACCTGTGCTATAAGTTAACATCGGGCGCATTCTCTTTCCACCATCCAAAGTGCTATAACGCATTGCTTGATGCAAACGTTGTGGCAAAATATTAGCATTAGGGAGACGAGCATCTAAGGCTCTTTCAACGCGATTTTGACAAAGGGTAAGATATTCTTTTAAGGCGTTACTCATAGGTAAAAGCTCCAAGTTTATGAGGTATTTTTGCGGGGTCTATTTTAGGGTTAAGAAATGAATTTTAAGTTTGTCACTTAAATTTAAAATAAAAAATGTGACTTTGTTTTTTCGAGCATCACAATAAAATAAATTAATGATACGATGTAAGCTAACGATTACTTTTAATCGTTATGAACAATATTAAGCTTAAGTTTTTAAACGTAACCGACTATTATATCTTAAATTAAACCAAGTGATTAAGTAAGTATGACAAGTGAATATAACGCTGCGGCGATTGAAGTGTTAACAGGACTTGATCCTGTGAAAAAAAGACCTGGAATGTATACCGATACGACACGTCCAAATCATCTGGTCTTAGAGGTAGTGGATAATAGTGCCGATGAAGCCATGGCTGGGTTTGCAAGTCATATAGACGTTAGTTTATATCGAGATGGGTCGGTCAAAGTAACTGATAATGGTCGCGGAATGCCTGTTGATTTACATCCTGAACAAAAAATTCCAGGCGTTGAGGTTATTTTGACGCAACTTCATGCGGGCGGGAAATTTTCCAATAAAAATTACCAATTTTCAGGCGGTCTGCATGGGGTTGGTGTTTCTGTGGTTAATGCGCTGTCCTCAAAACTTGAGATTGAGATAAAACGTAATAGTAAAATTTATCAGATGCAGTTTGCCAATGGTGAGAAACAAAATGATTTAATTGAAATCGGTAAAACTGCTAAAAATAAGACAGGAACAACCTTAGTCTTTTTACCTAATAGTAAATATTTTGATTCCAGTAAAATTTCGATTCTAAAACTAAAACAAGTTTTACGTGCAAAGGCGGTATTGTTACCTGGTTTAAAAATTAGTTTGCAAGATGAGATTAGCCAAGAACAATGGATGTGGTGCTATAAAGAAGGTTTACAAGGTTATTTACTAGATAGATTAGGTGATGTTGAATTTTTTCCCCATCAACCCTTTATGACAACTTTATCAGCAAAACATGAAGCGGTTGAATGGGCAATTGCATGGACAGTTGAAAAATTACCAGAGAGTGTAAATGAAAGCTATGTTAATTTAGTGCCGACTGTGCAAGGTGGAACGCATGTCAATGGACTTAGAGCGGGTTTAACTGAGGCGATACGTGAATTTTGTGATTTTAGAAACTTGCTACCTCGAGGGATAAAAATTGCCCCCGAAGATGTATTAGAGCAATGTCATTTTATATTATCAGTAAAATTAGAAGATCCTCAATTTTCAGGACAAACCAAAGAACGCTTAAGCTCCAGAGAATGTGTCGCATTTATTTCAGGGATTGCAAAAGATAGTTTTAGTTTATGGCTAAATCAACATCCAGATGAAGGTGAAAAAGTTGCCGAGATTATTTTATTGAGCGCGCAAAAACGTTTGAAATCAAATAAAAAAGTTATTCGTAAAAAAATATCTCAAGGCCCTGCACTCCCTGGAAAATTAGCAGATTGCTCAGGTCAAGACATTTCACGAAGTGAATTATTTTTAGTGGAAGGGGACTCTGCAGGCGGCTCTGCAAAACAAGCAAGAGAACGCGATTTTCAAGCGATTATGCCATTACGGGGGAAAATTCTAAACACTTGGGAAGTAGACTCTTCTCAAGTCATGGCATCTCAAGAGGTGCATGATATAGCTGTTGCTTTGGGGATTGAACCCGATTCTGATGATTTGAGTGCTTTACGTTATGGCAAGGTGTGTATTTTAGCCGATGCTGACTCAGATGGGAATCATATCGCAACGTTAATTTGCGCCTTGTTTTATCAGCATTTTAAGCCTTTAGTTAAAGCAGGACATGTTTTTGTCGCAATGCCACCCTTATATCGAATTGACGTGGGAAAAAAAAAATTTTACGCTTTAGATGAATCTGAGCGATTAGGCGTATTAGAGCGAATTAAAGCAGAAAAATTAAAGGGGGTAGTTAATATACAACGTTTCAAAGGCTTAGGTGAGATGAATCCCAGTCAGTTACGTGAAACCACGATGAACCCAGATACACGTCGTTTAGTGCAATTAACCGTTCAAAACGATGATGATACCCGTGAAAGAATCGATTTATTACTCGCAAAAAAACGTTCACGAGATAGAAAAAGTTGGTTAGAAGATAAAGGCAATTTAGCCCAAATTTAAAGTAAAAAAACCCTTGTTTAACAACAAGGGTTTTTTTCAGTAATTATTCTACGAATACATTAGCAGGAGGATGATTTCTTTCTAAAACTTGGTCTTGTGTTTGAACAACTGGAGCAAGATGCTCTGTTTCTCTTTGCTTTAAGACCATCACCAAGGTAATGGTAATTGCAGCGATAACACCTATAATTAGGAAAAAATTATCTTTTTCTTTTTTTTCAGCCATTTTTATATCCTCTATTGGATTATTTAATTATTATAGTAATCTCCTTAATGACAAGGAGACAGCACAATAGCTACAAAACTAATGAGCTTTTGTGTCGGTGAAAACTTATTTCTTTTAAACGACGGGTGTATTTTTATCATGATGCCTAAAGTATGTCAAAATAAACCGTAAAATTAAAGCCTCTATATTGAGTTTTTAAAGTGATACTTTTTTTAATATAAGCCGCTAAGTATTTGCTACACCTAGGTTTATTTTATTCAGGCTAGGTTCAGGTTGGTTATGAATAAAATATTTATTGCGCCAGCAAACATTGCCGTCTTAAAATTAAACTTAAATATAACGTGCTAAAAGTCCATTTTCGGCTTCAATTTCAGGTAAGGGAATTTTAACTTCATAACCCCCGCCTAAAGCTTCCTGCATTTCGTGGCCATACAGATCTTCCATTGCTTCAACAACAATATTTTGATTGCCTGCGGGTAAAATTAATTCTAATTTATCACCCACTGCAAATTTATTTTTTACATTAATTTCAGCCAAACCCGTTTTTTTATCATAGGCTCTAATTTCACCACAAAACTGCTGTTGATGACTCTTAGAATAGCCTGTCATGTAATTTTGATACTCATGGGTATGGTGACGCTGATAAAAGCCGTCAGTATAACCACGATTCGCAAGATTCTCTAACACGCCGATTAATTTAGGGTTAAAATCTCGCCCTGCGAGCGCATCATCAATGGCTTGTCGATAACTTTGCGCGGTTCTCGCGACATAATAATGTGATTTCGTTCTTCCTTCTATTTTTAAACTATCAACCCCGATTTCAACTAAACGTTGCACATGTTCAATCGCACGTAAATCTTTCGAGTTCATAATATATGTGCCATTTTCATCTTCCATAATCGGTAATAATTCACCTTTACGCCCTTCTTCTTCCAAAAAATAAACTTTATCCGCCAAAGGATGCCGTTCACTACCACCGCAACTAGCAACATTCGCTACATTGTTAATGGCATCCATAGAAATAGGGGCAACGCCCTGAACATAATCTCCTTCGGCATTTTCATGCGCTGGCAGGGTATCATATTTCCAACGGCAAGAATTGGTACAAGCCCCTTGATTAGGGTCTCGGTGATTAAAATAACCCGATAATAAACAACGCCCCGAATAAGCGATACACAAAGCACCGTGTACAAAAACCTCCAATTCCACCTCAGGGCATTGTTGCTTGATTTCAGCAATTTCGTCTAATGATAATTCACGTGATAAAATCACCCGCTCTATGCCTTGTGTTTGCCAAAATTTCACCGTCGCATAATTGACCGTATTAGCCTGTACCGATAAATGCAACGGCATCTCTGGCCATTTTTCTTTAGTCATCATGATAAGCCCTGGATCTGCAATAATTAGCGCGTCAGGCTTCATGGCAATAATGGGTTCTATATCTTTAATGAAGGTTTTTATTTTTGCATTATGGGGAATAACGTTAGTTGCCAAGAAAAATTTCTTTCCTAAACGATGTGCTTCATTAATTCCCTTAGCCAGGTTTTCTTCTAAAAAATCATTGTTACGAACACGTAGACTATAACGGGGTTGTCCTGCATAAACTGCATCAGCACCATAATCAAAAGCATAACGCATGTTTTTAAGTGTCCCTGCAGGTGAGAGTAATTCAATTTTATTCATTGTTTATTTATAGAAAAAGGTTAAGTGGTTCTATTTATTTTACAGCGTCTTCAACAGGGTCTGTTTTCTTAGCTTTTTCATCCGCTAATGCGCTATCTGCCTCTGGATTATCATTTACTTCATCATCACTAAAAATACTCACAATTTTTTCTGCCATTGTTTTATCTAAGTCTCTTTTAGGAACATCCACAATCACTTCTTTAGAAAGTTTTTCTGTATTGGCTGTCGGTTTAAAATCTCCCTGAACCCCGACCAAAATATCCCCTTCAAAATAAAGTGAAATCCGCGTTTGTTCTCTTGCTTCTCCACCAATTTGATTGGCGTATAAATAATCCCAGCGTTTTTTATGAAAAACATCCACTAACATGGGTGACCCCATAACATAAAGGACTTGCCGTTTATTCATATTCGGTTTCAACTGGTTTATCATTTCCTGACTTACCCTGTTACCTTGCTGTATATCTATTTTATAAACACCAGGAAGATTATTAAGGACAGTTGAACACCCCCCCATTATCAAAGAAATGGACAACAACAATAAATGAGTAAATTTGTGCATGGAACGAAACAATCTGCAAAAAGGAAAAATGATACAGGATGTTAAGCAATTATCCTATAAAACTCTCTGCGATTAATACGAAAAAAAGGCTACAATAGCACGCTATTATCCAGTTGAATCCTATGGAGACATCTTTTTGGAAACACAAGACTTACGAAACGCAGGTTTAAAAGTAACCTTACCCCGTGTAAAAATTTTAGAAATTTTGGAAAATCAAAATAGTGAACGCCATCTAAGTGCAGAAAAAGTTTATAAAATCCTTTTAAATGAAGGCGAAGATATTGGTTTAGCAACCGTTTATCGTGTGCTTACGCAATTTGAAGCCGCAGGGTTGGTTACTCGTCATCATTTTGAAGGCGGTAACTCTGTTTTTGAGTTGGATTCGGGGACACATCATGATCATATTGTTTGTATAAAATGTGGCAAAGTTGATGAATTTACCGATGAAACCATCGAAACCCAACAATTAAAAATTGCGACGAAATTAGGTTATACCTTAAACGATCACAGTCTTTATCTCTATGGTTTTTGCCATGATTGCCAAAATATTTAACTAATAAAACTATGTTTAAACCCCTTATTTTATACATTGGTTTGCGTTATACACGTGCAAAGCAACGAACACAGTTTATTTCTTTTATTACGTTAACGTCTGTATTAGGGATTGCCTTAGGTGTCACCGCATTAATCGCTGTATTATCTGTGATGAATGGGTTTGAGGCTGAATTACGTGAGCGTATTTTAGGCATGACCTCACATAGTACGATTACGGAAAATAGTGGTCGCTTAACAAACTGGCACGCTTTAGAACAACGACTCAAAAATACGCCGCATGTAGAAGGAATAGCCCCCTTTATTCGAGGTCAAGTGATGATCAATGCAGATCGCCAAGTCAGTGGTACGATGTTGCGCGGGGTTAATCCTGCATATGAACCGCATGTTTCTGAAGTCGCTAATAAAATGCTGCGAGGCGCAAAGCTAACGGACTTAGTCCCTGGAAAATTTCAAATCGTTTTAGGCGCGGAGTTAGCCGCTTATTTAGGGGTTTTTGTCGGGGATAAAGTAACCGTTATTAGTCCCCAATTAAATTCAACGCCCGCAGGAATTTTACCCCGTTTACGCCGTTTTACCGTGGTCGGTGTCTTTAAAGTGGGAATGTATGAATATGACCGAAATATGGCACTCATTCATATTGAAGATGCGGCTAAATTATTTCGCTTAGGTGAGCAAGTTTCAGGGATACGCCTAAAGCTTGATGATGTCTTTCGTGCGCCCAAATTAACCCGTCAACTTGCCAAAGAACTTTATGATGATGGCTACCTTGTTAGTGATTGGACACAGGCGCATAGTAACTTTTTTCGTGCAGTAAAAACGGAAAAAAGAGTCATGTTTATTATTTTATTATTAATTGTAGCCGTCGCCGCGTTTAATATCGTTTCAACGCTAGTGATGGTGGTAACCGATAAACGCGGTGATATTGCGATTTTAAAAACCCAAGGCTTATCCAATTTATCTGTTATGGGAATTTTTATTGTATTAGGTACAGTAATCGGCGTTATTGGCACGCTATTAGGTATATTCGGTGGTGTTGTCTTAGCCTTGAATATAGAAACCATTGTGCCTGCAATTGAAAACATATTAGGGGTTGATTTAATGGCCAGTGATGTTTATTACATCAGTGAAGTCCCTTCCAAATTAGTTTGGCTTGATGTCTATCGGATTGCAGGCATGGCATTTATTTTATCATTACTCGCCACAATTTATCCTGCATGGCAAGCAGCTAAAGTTAATCCTGCTGAGGTATTACGTTATGAGTAATCAAATTATTCTCGAATGTCAAGGACTTACCAAACGTTATCAACAAGGTGAAATCGACGTTGAGGTTTTAAAAGGCGTTGATCTGAAAATTAAAGCAGGCTCAAGAGTTGCGATTATGGGTGCGTCAGGTTCTGGAAAAAGTACCTTGCTTCATTTATTAGGCGGCTTGGAAAAACCAAGTGCAGGTCAAGTCATCTTAGATCAAGTTAATCTCAATCAAATTAGAAACAGCCAGCTGGCTAAACTTCGGAATCGTTCTTTAGGCTTTATTTACCAATTTCATCATTTATTAGGTGAATTTAGCTTATTAGAAAATGTAGCGATGCCATTGTTAATTGCTAATAAAACCATCAAAGAAGCCCAGTCTCAGGCAACACAATTATTAACGCGTGTCGGACTTGGACATCGAGTGAAACATAAACCTGGGGAATTATCAGGCGGCGAACGCCAACGTGCCGCCATTGCTAGAGCGTTAATTAATAAGCCAAAATGTGTGTTAGCCGATGAACCAACAGGCAATTTAGATAGCAAAACCGCAGAAAATATTTATCAATTAATGCAGGAATTAAACCAAGAATTACAGGTTAGTTTTTTAATTGTTACCCATGATGCTGCCTTAGCAAATCGTATGGATACTGTTTTACAAATGGAAGATGGTTTAATTGTTGATAAACTTTCCCCCCATAACAATGAAATAAGCCGATGAGTCTCAATTTAAAATTAACTGAATTAAAAATTAAGAACCTACTCAAACTTTTTAATGAAAGAACGGGAAATAAGCTTGAATTAGTCTTAACCCTTAACGAACAAGATAATAGTTTACGTGGTTATGCGGCAACAGGGCTTAGAACAGGTGAAGAGGTGATTCATTTTATAGATTTACTAAAACTTAAAGGCGTAAAAGCAAAATCATTACAAGCGCATAGTTTTATTGTAGAAATTGAGACCGACTAGCCTTTTTTATTGTTGTATGCTTAAATCAATTCGTTTTTTTGCGGGGCAATAATGATTGCCCAGCACAGCTATTAGGTTTTGTGGCATCACCTCACTGCAAAATCTGAGATAACCATGACTAATGAGGTAATCAATTGGAGATATTAATATGAAGAGTCTTACAGCACTCTCTTTAAGCATTGGTAGTTTAGCAGGACTTGCAACCTTTTTAGCCGTAGGACCATTAAGCGGCATCTTTTTTATCTGGGCGGCAACGATTGCATGGGCCGCTTATTTTGCTCTGGGTGGAAATAAAGAAGCGGCTCAAAATACGGTAGTTTGTGGTATTTTTGGTGTTTTCATGGCATGGTACGCCGCCGTTTTAATCGCAAGTATTGCCCCTGATTGTATTGTTCCCTTCCCATTAATGGCAGGAATTATTGTTGCAGTTTCCGTTGTTGTTACCTGTCTTGCGGCAAATATTCCCGCACTTGCAGCGATTCCTGCTAGTGTATTAGGTTATTCTGCAACCTTTGCTTATTTGTTACAAACTCCTGATATGCTATCAAAAGACGTGCTTTTAAATACTAATTGGGAAAACCCATTAATAGTTATTTCATTTTCTTTAGTCGTAGGTGTTGCTTTTGGCATTGGATCTGGAAAATTAGCAGCCAAATGGACAACCATTGCTGATTAAATAAAATTTAAGGTTGGGTTATAAAAGCATATAACCCAACCTATTAAACATTATTACGATAACTATAGGTTAAACTAATTACATAAACATCAAGGTAAAAGGTCAAGCTCTTTATAGTCGTACCAATTTTAGACTAAGTGGAATATTAGGTAGTCTTTTTAGTGGTTATTATTGGAAAACGATGGTTTATAGTGTGGTTGCTTATTAGCTTTTATACCCAAAATCATTGAAAATGCTTGATAAATTATCAAAATAAGGTCAAGTTATACAGGCAATGAAAATAATACTGACACCAGAACTAAAGAAAAAATCAAGAAAAAAAAATCAAGGGGTCAGCAAAAATCAAGGGGTCAGCCAGCTTGATTTCCTATTCTTGATAATCTAGCCATAAATCATAGGATACAACAGTTTAGAGTAAATATCAAGCTGGCTGACCCCTTGATTTTATCAAGCTGGCTGACCCCTTGATTTTAGCTGGCTGACCCCTTGATTTTAGCTGGCTGACCCCTTGATTTTTACTTTCGTGTCAGGCACCTTTTATCTAATTGTTAGCTTTGAATGGAGAGTGATGTAGTGAATGATTTATTTCAACATGCAGTAGTTGTATTTTTGGCTTTTTTTGCGATTATGAATCCCATTGCAAATACTGCTGTTTTTGTTGGCTTAACGACCAATAAAAACCGATCAGATAAGGCTAAAATAGCTTTTAAATCGCTGCTTATTACTTTTATTATTATTGTCATCTTTTCAATATTAGGAAAAAGCATCTTTCATTTATTTGGAATTACTCTTTATGCATTAAAAATAACAGGTGGTATTCTTATTTTCATTATTGGTTATCAAATGCTTCACGGTGATAGTTCAAAAATGCATACACCCAAAGATAATGTTGATAGTGATATTTCTATATCTCCTTTAGCCGTACCACTTCTTGCTGGTCCAGGGACTATTGCTACTGCAATGAACTATTCTGCGGCAGGTGGATGGATAGAAATAATTGTTACCATTTCGACATTTTTAATTCTTTGCCTTATCACTTTTCTATGTTTTATTAGCGCTCAAAAAATAGTAAGTACTTTTGGTGCAAATGGTCTGAGCATTATTACACGGTTAATGGGTCTTATTTTAGCTGTGATAGGAACCCAAATGCTAATT
>CAYROI010000059.1:10756-12656 GCA_964425835.1 uncultured Methylococcaceae bacterium | reverse complement strand
ACCACGTTTTAACCATCATTTCCATTGCCAATTTACTCGCTGCATAATGACTAATGGGATTTAAAGGCGTGGTTTCCGAAATAACTTTTACCGTTGGGTTTCCATAAACATTGGCACTACTGGCAATAATAATTTTCTCAGGATTTAAACCCGCTTTATCTATTGCTTGTAATAGGTTTGTCGTTCCTACCGTATTAACATGGTAAAAAGCAGTTTCATCACCATGACCTACAAATGACATCGCGGCTAAATGAATAATTCCTGTGGGTTTTGTTTCTACAAGCAGGCGATCTAGCGACGCTTTATCGGTTAGATCACATAGATATTCCCCTTTTTTTGGGTGATGGCTAACACCGCGAATAACTTCGTACCCTGCTTTTTCAAACAGTTTAGCAACATAAACCCCAGTAAAACCCCGACTACCTGTTATTAAAACTGTTTTCACGCCTTATCCTTAAATCAATTAGAAAGAAAAACCTTGTTCATTGCGGCGTAAATCCGCATCAACCATCATTTTACATAATTGCTCTAAAGTTGTAGTCGGTTGCCAAGCTAAATCTTCTTTTGCTTTGGCAGGATTGCCAATCAATAACTCAACTTCTGCAGGACGATAAAATTTTGGATTCACTTGGACAAGGGTTTTTCCTGTTGCGGTATCAACGGCAATTTCCTGTTCATTTTCACCTTGCCACTCAATATTAATATCCACTGCCTGACAGGACATGGTAACAAAATCGCGCACGGTTTCGGTACGATTTGTTGCTAATACATAAGTATCAGGCTTTTCCGCTTGTAACATTAAATACATGCCTTCGACATAATCTTTCGCATAACCCCAATCGCGTTTAGCATTCATATTGCCTAATTCTAATAAGTTTTGCTGACCTAATTTAATTTTAGCAATTGTATCGGTGATTTTACGGGTAACAAATTCTTGTCCACGTAAGGGCGATTCATGATTAAATAAAATACCGCTTGTGGCAAAAATATCATAAGACTCACGATAATTAATGGTCATCCAATGGGCATATAATTTAGCCACGCCATAAGGACTACGGGGGTAAAAAGGCGTTGATTCTTTTTGCGGAATTTCTTGAACCTTACCGAACATTTCAGAAGTAGAGGCTTGATAAAAACGACATTGAGGGTTAACAATCCGAATTGCTTCCAACAAATGCACAGGACCTAAGCCTGTAATTGCCGCCGTTGCTAAAGGTTGATCGAAAGAGACCCCGACAAAACTTTGTGCGGCTAAATTATAAACTTCACTCGCTTCAGTATTTTCAAGTAAACGAATACTGGCACTTAAATCGGTTAAATCATATTCGACAAGGTGTAAATTAGGATGATTTTTAATCCCTAATTCTTCAATACGCCAAAAATTAACCGAACTGGTTCGTCGATACGTTCCATAAACCGTATGCCCTTTATTTAATAAAAGCTCAGCTAAATAAGCCCCATCTTGTCCTGTAATCCCTGTTATGATTATATTTTTCACGCAATAAAACCTGTTTGTTGAACAATAAAAAATGGTTATTATTGTAACAGATTTTAATCTATGCGTATGGCTGGCTAGTTTGGTCTTTCAATTAAAATCCGCTCTCGCGTCTAAATAAAGCATAGGTTGCTTTTTGCACTCGTTTTACAAGACTTTCAGGTGTTCCTTCTAAAACCACCGTTCCTCGTCTAACGTGTTGTAAATCATCAACAGGCTCAGATAATTTTAAGCGAATTTTATAGACACTAATGACGGGTAATAATTCTTTTTTATCATTTTCCCTAACAGCAACATCTCCGCCAAATAATGAGGCGGAATATAAAGCATCCATTGCTCTCATGGACATACTTTCAATTTCTTTTACTTCCACTTCAATAACAGGAAAATTACCCCGTTCAGGAT
>CAYROI010000059.1:7971-10656 GCA_964425835.1 uncultured Methylococcaceae bacterium | reverse complement strand
GGTCGCAAAATAAAATACACAATTTCAATTAGGAATAAAATAATCCCTAAGGCTTTAAAAAAAAAGAAATAGACTAATGAAGCTATTCCGATAAATAAAAAGAAACGGTAGACCCACACGGCAAAAGAAAAAGCGACCAGTTTCATTTTAATCGGCTCGGGCGGTTCAAAATTTAAGCCAAAAATCTTTTCTCGTAACCACCATTTTGCCATTGCAAAAGCACGGGGTTCTAAATTAGGAATCCGTAACCAATCTGACATTAGATAATAACCATCAAAGCGCATCAGTGGATTAAAATTAACTAAAATACTCATAACCCACGTGGTCGTTGCTAATAAGAAAAAAACACTCTTTAATAATCCATCTGCGGCAAGACTCCAACAAAAAAGACAAATAATCGCAATCGCTAATTCAACCGCAACGCCTGCAACCCCAATTTTCAACCGTTTTTGGCGAGAATTTAATTTCCACGCATCACTGGTATCGGTATATAAGACAGGCCATGCAACTAAAAATGCAACCCCAATAATCGGCACTTTACAACCCATTTTTTTAGCGGTATAAGCATGACCTAATTCATGAAATATTTTAATAAACGCCAATGCAAGTATATAAGCCCCAAAGCCTTCACTATTAAAAAAATGTAAAAAAGTGCCGATAAAAGTATCAATTTGTCTCAGAGCTAGAAATAATCCCACAAATAGTAATATTCCTAACAATATAAAAACAGGGGCAGTTCCTAGCCAAGCGACATATTTAAGGGTTTTCGTTAAAAAACGGTCAGGTTTCCAAAGTGGGATTCTAAAAAATAAATAACTTTTTACCAGATAACTTAACCAACTTTTTTGACTTTTTTGTTGTTGCTGAAGATACCAATTTTTCTGATTTTCATCACCAAGGACTAAATTATTAAGCCGTAAAAAAGCAAATAATTGCGCCACTTCTTCAGTGGTCACAAGATAGCCCATTTTAAGCGTTGCTAGTTGCGCTATTTTTTCTTCATCCCCTTGACCACAAAACAATAATAAATTCATTTCTAAGTCACCAATACGAAAATGTCGATTCGTTAAAGGATCATGTAATACCCAAGCAGGCGAGCCGTCTAAATTTGCTTCTGCAGGATATAAATTTAGTTCTTGACGTAATTGCGGCGGGGGCAATTTTTGGGGTGTTTGGTTTTCTATAATCCCAGCCATTGTCTTACCGCTGCCAAAGGTCGTCTAAATAAATAATAATACAGTGGAACGGATTCGCCATAAATTTTTGCTGTCCCACGTAAACCGATGCGCGGCATTTTATTGCTTAGTGGAAAATCGGCCCTCGCTCTAAAAGCAAATAAACCTTCAGGGGAAATTTCAGCTTGAAAATTGACATAACGCAATTGGGCTAAATACGGAATTTCTGGGCTAACATTTAAAAATAATTCCACTTTTGTTTTGTTAGGTAATTTAATACTATCGCCAACGGCAAGCCACATTTCAAGTTCTGCCGAATCGGCTTTAGCAAGAGTTAATAAGCGTTCGCCTAATTGCACAGGTTTTCCTTCTAATTCAAACGCATCAGGAATAATTGCAATTCCTGAAGTCTGTGCATGAATTTTAATGCGGGTTAATAATGATTTGATATAATTAACTTCGGCATTTCGTTGTTCAATACGTGCAGCAAGCATGGGAATTTCAGCCGATGCTGCACTATCTAAAACCGCGCTTTGTTCTGCACGACGATATTCAGCTTTGGCTATTTCAAGCTCTTGGGTCGCAACATCCAAGCGTGATTGCAGTTTCGTATCATCCAAAGTCATTAATAAAGTATCTTTATCAACTATTTTATTAGGTAAAGCAAAAACTTTATCAATAACGCCTTCTAAAGGCGCACGAACAACAACAGGATTTTTAGGAACAACTTCTGCTTGCGCTAAAACAGATAACTTGATTGGCATAAATAAAATGCCGATTAAAATAGTTACTAAGACCAGCCAAACGATGGTTTTTATATTTTTTAAGGGGGTAAAAATAGAATGCTTTTTATGTGATAACAATTCAACGGCATGCGCCACGGCATTTTTCCAATAATCTAAGATTCTTAGTTCATCGGTTTGCCAAGGCTCTGATCGCGCTAATAATAAGCCCCCTAAAGACTCGCCTTCTGCTGATAATAACGGTAACCATAATAATTCAGGCGGTAAAAATTCACCCCAACTATTAAGCTGTTCTGTCGTGAAATCACAAACCTTATTATCTTGACTAACAACAGTTGGCTCAGTTAAATTTTGCGCATTAATCTGTTTACAAAGGGGGGTTAACCAAATATAAAAAGGGGCTTCTTTTATTGGGCTTGGAATCCCTGAAATGGCTTCAATTTTTTTATGTCCGCGAAAATGACGATAAAAAACCGCAATCTGATAAGCGGCTATTTTTTGGGTATCATTAACTAAAAAATAGCCGAGTTCCGCAAGGGTTACTTTACTACGCAACTGTTGCTGTAATAATAAAATATCAGCAATCGCCAAATTATTTTTTTTCGTAGTTGCCATCAGTTAGTTTTTTTAGCGGTTGTAAATTTTATTTCCCCACTCATCCCCGGTAATAAGGATTTAGGGGGATTAATTAATTTAGCAATGACACGAATGGTCTGACTAACAGGATCAATTGTACCCATATTACGGTCAATTTTCGCTTTAATGGG
>CAYROI010000059.1:0-7871 GCA_964425835.1 uncultured Methylococcaceae bacterium | reverse complement strand
TCTGACTAACAGGATCAATTGTACCCATATTACGGTCAATTTTCGCTTTAATGGGGTTTTTTGTTTCATCTAATTGAAGACTAAATACTGTCCCCTTAGGTAAGGTTATTAATCGCTTTGAAGGGATTACCATTTCAACTTCAAGGCTACGGGTATCAACGAGTTCTAATAAAGGTTCACCCTCTTTTACATATTGATGTGCTTGGGCAATTTTGTTAGAAACAATACCTGAGAAAGGTGCTTTAATCGTGCAATTTGCTAGTGTCGCTTGAATTTTATTTAATTCAGCTTTTTGAATTGCTACCTCAGATTTCGCTAAAGTAACCTCCAGCAAACTAATATTTTTATAACTGGCTAATTTATTATTCACTGCCAGTTTACTTTTTGCCGCTTCAAGTTTAGCTACAACCACGGCTTTTTCTGCTGCTTCCATCCGACAATCAAAGGCCGCAATTTTTTGACCTTTACTAATTCGTTGCCCATGAATAACGGGAAAATGAATTAATTTTCCTGATAAGCCCGCCGCTATGGTGGTAAATTGTCGCGCTCTAAGTTGTCCACGCAAGCCATTTTTTAATTTAGACGGTGTTAAGGTGGTCAGTGGCGATTTAATAAGATCATCACTATAAACAGGTGTGTTTCCTATGTTTGATAGAAAAAGTATTGCAAAGGATGATTTAAGCAAAAGTTTTAAGTTCATGTTCATGTCCTATGACAACTTAAATTAAGGTTGCATTAATTGTAGCTTGTTTAAGTCTAATTTGAACTTAATTAAGCTCCGTTTGTGAGCAATCTCTCAAAAATATCACTTATTCATATAAAAATAGAAAAATAAAAATTTCTTTAGCAATTGCTATACTAAGCCGCAGTTTATTCGTTTTTTATAGGATTAATATAATGGGTTTTATTGCTGCTTTACCTTGGAATTTTGTTATCGTTGTCGCACTTATCGGTTTGCATCAAACAGGAACACCCGTCGAAGGGATCATTGAAAAAGCCCTGTTTATACTTTGTTTATGTGCATTAGTTTTTGGTTTTATTAATAGTTCTAATATTTCACATCGTAATTTTACTTGGTTAATTATTCGTTCGACCACCTCAGTTGCTGTTGCCAGTGGTTTTAGTAGTTATTTATGGTGGGGAACAGAAGAAGGATTACCTTTTATTTATGCCATTGGGTTTGCCGTTGTGATGATTAACGCGATTGTCTCCCCTATTAATAGTTTTAAAACTGCGCTAAGAGATTTTCAAATTCCTGAGTAAGTCAATGAAGCAGCTTGCTTATTTAATTGTCTTATTAGGCTTAATTATTTATTTTTGGGGGCATCCTGTTCTTTATCCGCTTAAATTATTGGTGGTTTTTTTTCATGAGTCCTCTCACGCACTGGCGACTGTTTTAACTGGGGGAGAAGTTAAAGAATTTGTGATTAATGCACAACAAGGTGGGTATGTTATTTCCAGAGGCGGTAATCGCTTTATTATTTTAAGTGCAGGTTATTTGGGGTCGTTGTTATGGGGATTAATTATTTATGCCGCTAGTGTGCAAAGCTCACACGATAAAGTGCTAATGGGCAGTTTAGGGCTTAGTATCATTTTAATAACAATATTATTATCAAGTGCTTATTTTAGTTTACTTTTTGGGTTAATGTCTGGCGTAGGCATGTTGGTTATCGCGCGCTTTTTAGACAATCGTTATAATGATTTTTTATTACGTTTATTGGGTTTAACTAGCATGATGTATGCGCCATTAGATATTTATAGTGATACCATTTCCAGATCACAATTAGAATCAGATGCTTATTTGTTGGCAGAACAAGTCGGTGGATCAACGCTATTGTGGGGAAGTATTTGGATTATCGTCAGCCTTATTTTAATTTATTTTTGTTTAAAATGGTCGCTGATGAAACAAGAAAAATAAATTGAAACGGCTTAAATTCTATATAATAGCCCTATTTTATTTGTATACTGATTCCAAAAATATACAAGCTATTATCCTGACTAAGGCAAAATTAATACATGTCCACTCAATCTAACTACATCCAATTAATGGATACCACGCTACGTGATGGCGAACAAACACAAGGGGTTTCTTATTCACCTGATGAAAAACTTAATATTGCTAAAGCGTTATTACAATCACTTCAAGTTGACCGCATAGAAGTGGCATCTGCACGGGTATCAGAAGGGGAAAAACAAGCGGTTAGTCGTATTAATCAATGGGCGCGTGATGAAGGTTATGACGGGCGTGTAGAAGTCTTAGGCTTTGTCGATCATAAGCTAAGTGTCGATTGGATTTTAGAGGCGGGTGGTAGTGTTATTAATTTACTCACCAAAGGCAGTGAAAAACATTGCCGTGAACAATTAGGTAAAACATTAGAACAGCATCTCAATGATATTCTCAAGACCGTTGATTACGCCTTAAGTAAAGGTTTATCGGTTAATGTTTATTTAGAAGATTGGTCAAATGGTTATCAAGATAACCGTCGTTATGTTTTTGAGTTAATGGACGGTTTACAACGGTCTGGCATTAATCATTTTATGCTTCCCGATACTTTGGGCGTGATGTCACCCGATGAAGTTTTTACAAGTTTGAGCGATATGTGTCAACATTATCCCGAATTGCAATTTGATTTTCATCCGCATAATGATTATGGTCTGGCAACAGCTAATGTGATGGCGGCCGTGCGTGCTGGGGTTAATTCGATTCATTGCACCATTAATTGTTTAGGGGAACGCGCAGGAAATGCGTCTTTAGCACAGGTTGTTGTGGTCTTACGCGATAAAATGAATAAAGAATTATCGGTGAATGAAAGTCATTTGATGCACATTAGCCAGATGGTTGAAAATTTCTCAGGCAAAAGAATTGCCGCTAATACCCCGATTACAGGGGTTGATGTGTTTACGCAAACGGCAGGTATTCATGCCGATGGTGACCAAAAAGGCGGCTTATATAAAAGTAGGTTAGTCCCTGAACGTTTTTCACGCAAACATAGTTATGCTTTGGGAAAAATGAGCGGTAAAGCCTCCTTAAAAAAGAACTTGGAATTATTAGAACTTGAGTTATCAGAAGAAAACCAAAAGAAAGTACTAGCTCGAATTATAAAACTAGGGGACTCAAAACAAATCATTACCACGGATGATTTACCGTTTATTATTGCCGATGTTTTGGAAAGTAAAAGTTATCACCATATAAAGTTGCTTAATTGCACTATTACCAGTGGCTTTAATTTAGAATCAACCGTTAGCCTACGAGTGGAAGTCAAAGGGGAAACGCATCTGTCATCAGGGTCAGGTAATGGCGGATTTGATGCTTTTATTGATGCTATTAACAAAGTCATGAAATTGCACGATTACACGTTACCTGCGTTATTAGATTATGAAGTTAGGATTCCCAAAGGGGGACATACCAATGCAATTACAGAATGCGTGATTACATGGGATTGTCAAAATAAAACACGGCGTACCCGAGGGGTTCATTCTAACCAAGTGTTTGCCTCTATTTTAGCCGCGCTCAGAATTATAAATATTCAATTACATCAACGATAACACCTATTTTTTACGCGCGCCATAAATCTTCGGCTGGGTATACGATTCAATTAAAGGGGTTGCCGCATTCCCAAATAAAATCGCATACATCACCGCTTCTGTCATTGCACCATATAAGCGAATTAAAACGGTTAAAAAACCCACTAACAGCCCAAAGATAAAAATTCCCAATGGGGTCACTGGCGAGGCAACCATATCACTGGCCATAAAAACCGCCGCAAACATTAAGCCACCTGATAAAATCATAAACAAGGCGCTAGGGGCTTCTGGATCTATTAAGTGGAAAAACTCGGCTGAAATCGCCGTTCCAAAAATAACGGCAGTAGGAATCCGCCAATCTAGCATGTTTCTAATGACTAAATAACTGCCACACAATAAAATTAATAACGCCGAGGTTTCGCCTGCAGAACCTGTCACTGTCCCTAAAAATAAAGCACTATTTTCACTTATAATTTGTTGAAATTTCATTAATGCTAAAGGCGTTGCGCCCGTAAAACCATCGGTTGCAACTTGCACCGTCCATTGAGCAGTATCTGCAGGGTGCATAAAAGGTAAGGCTAAACTTGAGGGAATAAAATCAATAAAACGTTCGGCAACATGTGTAGGTGTCCAAGTAGTAATTGACACAGGAAAAGCCGCTTGTAAAAAAGCCCGTCCCACTAAAGCGGGGTTAAAAACATTAAACCCAATACCGCCAAAGAGTGTTTTCCCCATCGCAATGGCAACAAAACCACCGACAGCCCCCATCCATAAAGGAAATCCTGGGGGGAGTGTCATCGCTAATAATAGCCCTGTTATGACTGCGCTAAAATCAGTAATTGTCGTTTTTTTAGCCGATAATTTACAAAAAAGATGTTCTGTAGCAACACAAGAAAAAGTGGTCACAAGAATTAGTGCTAAGGCACTAATCCCAAAATGTATTAATGAAAAAATAACTAAAGGGATCAGAGCATAAACCACATTCCGCATAATTTGTGGCACAGAAGGCGCACGTCGAATATAAGGTGAAGTACGCAAATCTATTTTAGGCGCTTTAATCGTCATATTATTGATGCCTTTGTCTATTAAGTGTTTTTGCGATTCTAAAATATTGGACAAGCGGAATATTTGACGGGCAAACATAACTACAACAACCACAATCAAAACAATCATTTAAGTTGTATTTTTCTTCCATCACATCATATTGCCGTTTGGCAGCTAATTGACCTAATTCAGAAGGGTTTAGGTTAATGGGACAGGCTTGTAAACAAAGGGAGCATTTAATACAAGGCATAATGTCGTCGTTTTTTGTTGCCCGTTTATCTAAGACTAATATGCCCCCTGTGCCTTTCGTTGTTGGAACATTTAAGGAAGCGGCTGCCATTCCCATCATCGGCCCCCCTAAAATTAATTCCGCTTCTGTTCCTGTGAACCCTGCATAATTAAGAATATGTCCTAACGGTGTCCCAATGGGAACTTGATAATTCCCAGGTTTTTCTAAATCATCGCCCGTTACGGTAACAACCCGCTCAATCAAAGCTTGCCCTTGTGGTAATAAACGCCCTATTTCTGCTAAAGTGGTCACATTAAAAATCGCCAACCCAATTTCAGAAGGTAACCCTTTAGAGGGAATTTCAACCCCTAATAAGGCCGTTGCCAACATTTTTTCCGCCCCTTGAGGGTACTTAGTTTCTACCGCCTCAATGCTTATAGAACCATTATTAGGTAATAATGGCTTAATAGCGTCTAAAACATCCCGTTTATTACTTTCAATACCAATAATTGCTTTGGGAGCATCGACACATTTCAAAGCAATTTTGATCCCTCGTATTAAGTTATTAACTTGCTCTAACATAATACGATGATCGGTGGTTAAAAATGGCTCACATTCACAACCATTAACTAATACCGTATGAATATTGCAATCCTTAGGAATACTCATTTTTACATGCGTTGGAAAGGCTGCCCCCCCTAAACCAACCATCCCCATATCCCAAACCGCTTTGATTAAATCTTCACGTGATAAATTTTCAATATCACGTTGAACGCCATCTAATTGACGTTGCCCAGAGCTTAATGCGGTTTCAATAATAATCGCAGGTTCTCGTGTTCCTCGTGCAGTTAAGACTAACTCAGTTTCTTTGACAATCCCTGTCACCGAGGCATATAAAGGCACAGAAACAAAACCATCGGCTTTAGCAATCAACTCACCGCGTTCAACGTATTGTCCTTTGTGAACAATAGGAACAGCGGGTTTACCAATACTTTGTCCTAAGAGCAAGGTAACCTGTGGGGGAAACGGTAAACGGCGCGTTTCTTTGTGGTGGGTTTCTTTATATTCAGGGGGATGAATCCCATGAGAAAAGGTTTTTTTTCCAAAAAATCGTAACAAGTTCACTAAAAATAATCCTTGATAATTTTTGGTTGGAGATTAAAACAGGGAAAAAAGTTCATTGTTAGATTTCTAAAAATATAAATTTATCTATCCATTCACTCAACTTTGAAAATGGGCATTATATAGCTAAAAAAAAGAAATTCATAGCAACCGCTTATTTGCTAGATTACCCCTAATCTAGCACCTAGCTATTTAAAATAAGTGCTAAAATATCATTATAAATTATAGGCTTATTTTTTAACTATCATTAGGAGTCAATATTATGCATGAACTCAATGGAATAACGCCTGCAAATCAAACAAAGGCGTTAACAGTAAGTACTGTGGCATTTACGATTTGTTTTGCAGTATGGACAATTTTTTCAATTATCGGGATAAAAATTAAACAGAATTTGGGATTAAGTGATACCGAATTTGGTTTATTAGTCGCAACGCCTGTCTTAACTGGCTCTTTGAGTCGGATTTTTTTAGGCATTTGGACAGATCAATTTGGCGGACGTTTAGTTTATTTTATTTTAATGCTGACCACGTCAGTTGCGGTATGGTTACTATCAACGGTTGAAACCTATTTCATGTTTTTAGTCGCAGCCTTGGGTGTCGGTTTAGCAGGAGGTTCATTTGCCGTAGGTATTGCCTATGTTTCACGTTGGTATGAAAAAGAACGTCAAGGAACCGCATTAGGTATTTTTGGCATGGGTAATGTTGGGGCTGCAATCACCAACTTTGGCGCACCTTTTTTGCTTGTCGCTTATGGTTGGGAAAATGTTGCTAGAATTTATGCGGTTATTTTACTGGCGATGGCAATTATTTTTTGGTTCACCACCCAAGAAGATCCTGCCACCCAATTACGAAAAGAAAAAGGTGAAAAAGTCAGAGGCGCGTTAATGCAATTAGCCCCTTTAAAAAATTTACAAGTCTGGCGTTTTGCAACTTATTATTTTTTCGTTTTTGGGGGGTATGTCGCCCTCGCTTTATGGTTACCCCGTTATTATGTAGGGGTTTATGATTTAGAAATTACCACAGCGGGCATGTTAGCTGCTTGTTATGCCCTTCCAGGGAGCGTTTTTAGAGCCTTAGGAGGTTGGTTATCAGATAAATGGGGCGCAAGAAACGTAATGTATTTAACGTTTATTGGCTGTCTAGTTTGTATTTTCTTTTTATCATATCCTGCGACAGACTATAGTGTCCGTGGAATTAATGGGCCGATTAAGTTTGCCCTTGCCATAGAACTTGTTCCCTTTGTCATGTTAACCGTTGTTCTAGGATTTTTTATGTCATTAGGGAAAGCTGCCGTTTATAAACATATTCCTGTTTATTATCCCGATCATGTGGGTGCTGTCGGTGGACTGGTTGGAATGATAGGTGGATTAGGCGGTTTCATTTTACCCATTTGTTTTGGCTTAATGAATGATATTATTGGCGTATGGACGAGTTGTTTTATGTTGCTATTTGTGATCGTGGCAATTTCTTTAGTGTGGATGCACGTTTCAATTGTGTTATCAAATCGAAAATTGTGTCCTGAAATCAATTGTTCAACGGCTTTACCTGAAGTATTGAACCACACCAAAAAATAATTAATATCTTACAATGTAGAGGCGTAAAGCTTTGCGCCTTTACAATAGTTCTTAAAACAATTACAACAACAGACCTTAAACGCAGGTTTTATTGTTCTTACCCAACAAGGTAATCATATTGAGCAACACTTACCTGCTTAAATATAGCTTATTCTAAAGCTCTAAATTCATCTTGTTTATATGATTAACCAGTACGCCCAACGTACACGTTGAAAACGCATAGCACCAAGCTGGAGATTGGTAACGAGAAATCAACTATTTATCTAACAAAAACCGCCCTAACAAATTAGAGTAAACATCAAGCTGGCTGACCCCTTGATTTTTGATGGCTTTAGCTTAGGAAAACCCCAATTAGATTTTAAATTATTACCCGAAGGT
>CAYROI010000058.1:8856-12934 GCA_964425835.1 uncultured Methylococcaceae bacterium | reverse complement strand
AACTTTAGACAGGGAAAAGGTTCTAGGATTAATTAATTGTTGTGATGCCTATTTATCCTTACACAGCGCAGAAGGATTTGGACGCACCCCTGCCGAAGCGATGTTATTTGGAAAACCTGTGATTGCTACCGATTTTTCAGGGACAGTTGATTTTGTAACCCAACAAACAGGCTTTCCTGTTCAGTGGCAGAGAAAAATGTTAAAAACAGGGGATTATCCTTTTATCACCACAGAAAGCCACGCTTATTGGGCAGAACCTGATATTCATCATGCCGCTGCACAAATGCGGCACGTTTTTAAATTAGGACATAATATGACCCTGCAGAATAAAACCCAACAATTTGCTTTGCAACAGTTTTCTTTATCTCGGGTTGGAAAATTAATTAAAAACCGTTTAATCAACATAAAAAACAATGGGTAAAATGATGACTGATAATTTAAAAATATGTGTCGATATAATTAACGACCAGATAATAAAAGGTTGGTTTATTAATTCAAAGTCACCAACAGAAAATCAATTATCCCTTTATTTAGATGGAAGCTATAGCGCAATTACATTGGCTAATCTTGAAAGAGATGATGTTGCAGAAATTCATGGTCAATTACATTGTGGATTTTCTTTTGATGTTGAACGCTTTCCAAAATTTCGCCAATTAGAATTAAAATCTACAGATGGAAAAATTTTATTTACTCATACAAATAAAATTGAAGAAAAAGATTTGTGGTTAAATTTAATTCCTCCTTATTCTTACCAACGTCATCAACAACTTCAAAAAATAAAAATTGATCTGAGCAAACCGATTAACGGTGATAATTGGTATGATATAGAGCCTACGGGACGTTGGGCAGGTCCTGAACTTGAAAGTTCGTTAATTTTTCCTGCGTTAGTTGCAGGAAATTATCAATTAGAATTAAAAATAGATAATCATTTTTGTGATCTGGCAACGATGCAAGTTTTATTTAATGATAAAGCCGTTAAATTTTCAAATACCGAATTCCCAGCACCCGTGGTTTTAGAAGCACAAGTGGATATAGAAGACAATCTTTCTTACTGGAAAATACTTTTTAAGTTTTCAAAAACCTCTGCACCTGATGATAATATAGCTGAACAGCGTAAACTTGCTATATTTCTCGAAACAGTGACTTTAAGTAAAATACCTTTCTCAAATCTATAGAAAACTAAATATCATGAAAATATTGACGGTTTGCAGTAGCCCTTATTTATCACTTGACCCGATTACTCAGCTATTAGATGAGGCAGGGCTTGCAAAGGGTGTGGACAGTAAAACTCAAAGTTATCAACAATGGCACGAACAGGTTTTTGATGCTTATGAACAAGATGAGACAGGTTTATTAATTAAGCAAGCATTAAAACCTGGAAAGGTTTGGCAAGATATGGCAGGACAATTAATCCATGCAAATCTGGGTAAAAAACAATGGTATTGGTCAGATTCAAAAGCAGGTTGGTTATTAGATTTTTGGAATGAATTAGAATCACAGCATCGCTTTGCACTGATTTATTCACCACCTCAAATAGGAATTAGTCAGTGTTTATTGCATTCTTTGGAAGATGTCGATTTAGAATCTGTTATTAATAGCTGGGTTAATTATCATCTTGAATTATTACGCTTCTATCATGCCCACCAAGATAAATGTATTTTAATTAATTTTGAACAATGCTTAAATTATCCTAGTAAATTTATTAAAGTTTGTAGACAATTATTACAAATTGATCTTGATAAAAAAGTAACTTTATCAACTCATTATCCTACGAACCCTATGCAGTGTATTGAGGATGAATTATTTCATCTTCTCGTTGAGGAATATCCTCAAGTAGAACAGCTATATCAGGAATTAAAATCATCCGCATTATCGCTTAATGGATTAATAAAAGATGAGCCAATAGAAACTGAAACTGTAGAAAAAAACTATTTAGAAGCAGTTTGGAAAAATTATAAACAGTTACAAATACAACAACAAAAACGAATTAAAAAAGAAATAAAATCACAGGAACGACAACAGGATCTAGAAAATAAAACAGAGCAATCTAATCAAAAAATTAAAGAACATGAAACTGAAAACGAATTATTGTTATTACAGCTACATCAAGTTCAAGAGGAGCTTGAGCATTATTTTTTGAAATATCAAGAATTAGAGCAGTCTATTCAAAAAAATGGATTCATTGGATTTATTGAGCAAAAACAGCAAACTGATTTACCTAATGCACAACTTATTCAGGTAAAACCTCAAGCAGAATCACTTGCAATTGAGTTAATTAACTTACAATGGCAACAACAAACTTGGGCTAGTTATCGTTTAGAAATTATAAGAGAAGTTTCAATTTATGATCAGATAACAACACATGCGGCAATAAAATTGCCTGTGCAAGCCCATGATTTACTTCCCCTACAAACTTGGCCACCTCAAACAGCTGATGAAAATGGGATATATTGGTTGATTAACCCTATTTTATTAGAACAGGAATTAATCCACTCTATTTTTTATCCAGAAGATATTACTTTTTTATATCACTTCATTAAACAATTATCACAATGGTTATCAACTTTAGAAAAAAACAATCTAAAAAATAATGATTGGAGCGACTATTATCAAGCACTAGATACACTCCAGATAAGTCTTGAACCTATATTTGATTTACAAAAATCAAAACAAATAAATACAAATTTTTAAAATAATTATATTGGTTTGGTTAAGCCGTGTAAGCTGACAGACACGGCTATATTAAATCGTTTTTAACCCGAGTTTTTTATACCCAGAAAACTTATTGTCTTGACTTATTAATATGTAATCATGACAAATACAGAACCAAATAATAATTCTATCAAAAGGGTCTTTATGGTCTTCTTGTTTTTCTAGCTTATAAAAACTAGCCATTGTGTTTTCATCAATATTGAGTGTAATAATTCCCATTTCGCTTGCAACACTAGGTAGCTCTTCAGGCGAAAGACCTTTTAAATCTAATTTTCCTAAATTAAATTTTAAAGATATTTCCCAAAAACTAATTGAGGAAAGATAAATCATATTATTCGGCTCTTCTAGTTGTTTAAGTTTTTTATCGGAAATCTTTTCTGGTTCAAAAATTAGCCATAAAAAAATATGTGTATCAATGATATAGTTCATCCTTTTAATAACTCGTCTTCTGTTATTTCAAAGCTTTCAGTGAATTGAAAGCTTCCTTTGTTTTTATAAAGCCCAAATTTTCTTTTTTCTTTTTTTTCAACATAAGGTACTAACATAGCAACTTTATGATGTTTTTTTCCATATTCAATAACAAATATTTCATCATTTTTTTGAACTGATTTTAAAATAGCTGAAAAATCTTTTTTTAACTGACCTACTTGAACAACTTGCATTTTTATTCCGTGGTTAAATTTAGCGATTCTTTAGCTTAAGTTTTCCTTGACAACTTGTCAAGATTAAATGAAAGACAGTAAAATACTTGAATTTTAATTCTTTAATAATATGAGACTATCCAACGAAGAAGTACAAATTTTAAAAACAACTTTAGCTAAGTTATCACCTGAAGCTAAATTATATTTGTTTGGAAGTCGTGTAGATGATGCTAAGCAAGGGGGCGATATTGATTTATTAGTCGTTTCTGACTGTTTAAATAGAAGCGATATGCGTTATCTACGGATTGAATTTTTTAAACATTTTGGCGAACAAAAAATAGACATTGTACTTGATGATGGAACATTTAATTCCGTATTTAACCGCCTTGTGATGCAGGAAGCGCAAGAATTATGATGAAAGAAAAGTTAAAAGTAGATTATATTTTATTAGAAAAACAAATTTTCTGGTTAGAAATTTCTTATAAACAATGCTCCCAGATTGGAATAAAAGCAGATTATACGATAGAAGAGTTTGGCTATTTTGAAACCTTATGTAGCCGTTATAGCCGGGGGATTGATTTTTTAATTCGTAAAATTTTTAGGTCGCTTGATGAGTTTGAGTTTGAAAACCAAGGAACGTTAGTTGATGTGGTGAACCATGCCCATAAGCGAAATTTATTTGAAGATATAGATCAACTTAGATTAATGAAAGATATGAGAAATAC
>CAYROI010000058.1:0-8756 GCA_964425835.1 uncultured Methylococcaceae bacterium | reverse complement strand
TTTTTTTGGGTTGCATACAATCTCTGCCAAACATTGACCCAATCCATCAGAAAAGCTAAGTTCCCTTGATAAAGAACCTAGCTGGCTAAACTTAACATTCATTTTTATAAAAACAACCCATCAATGGGGGAAGAAGCCGACGCAAACCGTTTTCTCGCCATTCTACCTGCTAAAAAAGCTTCACGTCCTGCTTGAATTCCTTTTTTCATTGCCGAAGCCATTAACACGGGGTTTTGTGCCGCAGCAATCGCCGTATTCATCAATACCCCGTCACAACCTAATTCCATAGCAATCGCAGCATCTGATGCTGTTCCAACGCCTGCATCTACCAAAATAGGCACATTGGCATTTTCAACAATCGTTAAAATATTATAAGGATTGCGAATGCCTAAACCAGAACCAATGGGAGCTGCTAATGGCATTACCGCGACACAACCAATTTCTTCCAAGCGTTTTGCAGCAATCGGGTCATCATTGGTATAAACCATAACTTCAAAACCCTCTTTAACTAATAATTCCGCCGCGCCAAAAGTTTCTGCAACATCAGGAAATAAGGTTTTTTGATCGGCTAATACTTCTAATTTAACTAGGTTATGTCCCCCTAATAATTCACGCCCTAAACGACAAGTTCGCACCGCTTCCTCAGCGGTAAAACAACCCGCTGTATTGGGTAGAATTGTGTATTTATCAGGTGAAATAACCTCTAATAAATTCGGTTCATTTGGATTTTGCCCAATATTAGTTCGACGAATGGCAACCGTTACAATTTCTGCACCACTGGCTTCAATCGCTAAACGCGTTTCTTCTAGGTCTTTGTATTTTCCTGTTCCCACTAATAAACGCGAATTAAAAACACGAGAACCCACCGTAAAACTATCATCTGCACCCCCACCAATCGCTTGTACAATTTCTAACTTATCATTAGCTTGTATAGACTGTTGATTATAGCGATCAAAGGGTAAAATTTCTTGATTAAGTTCAACGGCAATACGTTTTCCCGTTAAACCTAAATCAGTGATAATTTCAGCCACTGTGGTATTTTCACCATAATCACGACGATCACCATTAATAAAAATATTCATTGTTTAAACTCCGTTTAAATTTTAACCGTTCTACGCTGCTGTACTGCATTTGCCAAATTCTTTAATAAATTAACCGTATCATCCCAACCTAAACAAGCATCAGTAATACTTTGACCATATTCTAAAGATTGCCCTGAAACATAATCTTGACGACCTGCTTTTAAGTGGCTTTCAACCATAACACCCATAATGCGTTTATCTCCGCCTGCAATTTGCCCGCCAACATCATCAGCAACAACTAATTGTCTCTGGCATTGTTTTAAACAATTAGCATGACTAAAATCAATCATTATATTTGATCGTAATTTAGCTGCCTTCAAACCCAGCGCAACTTGCTCAACACTTACCGCATCATAATTAGGGCGATCATTCCCCCCTCTTAAAATAATGTGAACATCTTCATTGCCTGTTGTAGAAAAAATAGCCGAACGCCCTGCCTTTGTAACCGATAAGAAATGATGCGGACTCATCGCTGACCCAATTGCGTCGATGGCAATTTTAATCGAACCATCGGTTGCATTTTTAAAACCAATGGGTGAAGAAATACCCGAAGATAATTCTCGATGAACTTGACTTTCCGTTGTTCTTGCACCAATGGCCCCCCAAGAAATTAAATCAGCAATGTATTGTGGGGTGATTAAATCAAGATATTCAGTCGCGGCAGGCATTCCTAAATTATTAATATCCAGTAATAGTTTACGGGCAATATGTAATCCTTTATTAATATCAAAAGCATCATTAAGGTCTGGATCATTAATCAACCCTTTCCAGCCTACCGTTGTCCGTGGTTTTTCAAAATAAACCCGCATCACAATGAGTAAGTCATCTTTTAATTCATCTTTAATGACTTTTAAACGCCGTGCGTATTCATTTGCAGCTTGTGGGTCATGAATGGAACAAGGTCCTACAACAACCAGTAAACGATCATCTTTGCCTGCTAAAATCGTGTGTATATCAGCACGTGTTGACAATACTGTCTGGGCTGCCCTCTCAGTAAGTGACATATCGGTATGAAGACGATGCGGTGAAATAACCTCTTTAATCGCGGTTATTCTCAAATCATCCGTATTATATTTGCTTTGCATGGTAATTGAACCAGCATCAATGCTGTAAAAATGATAAAGCCAAATATTCTAACTGTTTTAACTTCATGATGGTTATTTAATTTCTGGTTTACGCATTTTATGCTTACGTCCTTCTTTAATTTCCTTTTCAGTTACAATTTGATCTTGGTTTTGATCTAAGCGATTAAATAAACGTTCAAGGGCGGCATCTTTTTCTTCATTACTAATTTTCCCATCTTTATTTGCATCAATATTTTCAAATAAGGTGGCATACTGATTTTTTTTCTTCGCAAATTCATCCGTTGTCAGTTTGCTATCTTTATTTTTATCAAGTTTTAAAAATCTATTTTCTATTTGTTTTATTCGAGAGGCTATGAATTCTTCTTTACTAATAGAACCATCGCCATTAGTGTCAAATCGTGCTAATTTTGACGCCTTACTTTTATTTTGTTGTTGACGGCGATACTGCGCTAGTTCATCAACACTAACCGTATTATCTTTATCCACGTCCATTCTTTGAAAACGTTTTTCCATATAACCTTTAAATTCTTCCTTACTAACTTTACCATCGTTATTAGCATCAAATTTTTCTAAAAAACCTCTTTTAACTTTTGCAGGTTTTTCTTTCTTAGCTTCTTCTGCCTGTAGAGGCGTTTGTAGCCATAGGATTGATCCTAAAAAAAGACTACCAAAAAAAATAATTTTGTTCATAATAAAACCTTCAAGTTTACAAATTAGCGATTTATTTTTTAATAAATAGGGATAAAACAAGTTTTTTCAAAATTAATCATATTGACAAACCCACTATTTATCTGGATTATACCGATAGATAATGGTAATTTGCCCTATTGTCTGGATAAGTTCTGCTTGTGTTTTAAGACAAATCTCAGTACTGATTTGTTTTCTTAAATTCCGTTCAGCACGAACTTTTATCTTAATCAATTCATGCGTGACTAAAGCTGATTCAATTTCCATTAATACCGCTTTAGTCAATCCTGATTGACCAATCATGACGACAGGCTTTAAGCTGTGTGCTTTCGCTCTAAAATTTCTCTTATCCGTAGAATTCACGCATAACCTCTTATTAATTAAATAAGGCTACTATAACAAATAAATATGGCACGAAGCAAAAGCAGTAAGCAATGGCTACAAGAACACTTTGACGATGACTATGTAAAACAAGCGCAAGCACAAGGCTACAGATCTCGTGCTATTTTCAAATTAATTGAAATTCAAGCAAAAGATAAAATTATTAAGCCTGGAATGAATGTGATTGATTTAGGGGCAGCACCTGGGAGCTGGTCTCAATATGTTCGTAAAATTATTGGACAAAAAAATAAAATTATTGCCTTAGATATTTTGGATATAGCCCCCTTGGAAGGGGTTGATTTTATTCAAGGTGACTTTACCGAAAGTGCAATTTTAGATAAACTTAATAAAGTATGCAATGGTGCTGTTATCAACGTCGTATTGTCTGACATGGCACCTAATTTAAGCGGTAATAAAACCACGGATCAAGCATCTGCCTTATATTTGGCAGAACTGGCTTTAGATACTGCCATCAACACCTTAGATATAGGGGGAACTTTTTTAGTCAAAGTTTTCCAAGGCACAGGTTTTGATAATTATCATCAACAAATTAAACAAACATTTAAATCCGTGGTCATAAGAAAACCTAAAGCTTCCCGTGCAAGGAGTCGTGAAGTTTATATTTTAGCGAAAGGCTTTAAATAAATTCATCTGTCCTTATATCCTACAAAAGCTAACAATTTAATAGGTTTACCTAAAAATGTAAGCCATAGCAACTTGCACTATATAAAGTCAGGGCTAATTCCTGATATAATTACACAGTATTTTTTTTAACGAGAACCGTCCCGTAAGGAGCGAGTAACTTGAGCGATATGTTTAAAAATTTAATTTTATGGGTTGTCATTGCGGTCGTGTTAATGTCCGTTTTCAATAGCTTTGGCTCACGACCCAGTAGTCGAGGGGACTCATCATTGTCCTATTCCCAATTTTATGATGCGGTCAAATCTGGGCAAGTTCAGCAGGTTGTTATTGATGATAACAATATTATCAAGGGGAGAATGCAAGCGGGTGATAAATTTAAAACTTATGCCCCTAACGACCCGCATTTAATTGATGATTTATTAAATAGTGGGGTGGAAATTAAAGCGCGTCCCCCTGAGCAAACTTCTATGCTTATGCAACTTTTTATTTCATTTGGACCTATCTTATTACTCATTGCTGTCTGGATATTTTTTATGCGCCAAATGCAAGGGGGCGGCATGGGCGGAAAAGGCGGTGCAATGGGTTTTGGTAAAAGTAAAGCCCGAATGCTGGAAGAAGACCAAATTAAAGTCACTTTTGCAGATGTTGCAGGGTGTGATGAAGCCAAAGAAGAAGTCGAAGAAATGGTCGATTTTCTTAAAGACCCATCAAAATATCAAAAACTAGGCGGACAAGTTCCTCATGGCGCATTAATGATAGGGCCACCTGGAACAGGGAAAACTTTATTAGCCAGAGCGATTGCAGGCGAAGCTAAAGTGCCTTTTTTCACGATTTCAGGCTCTGATTTTGTAGAAATGTTTGTTGGTGTTGGTGCGTCACGGGTTCGTGATATGTTTGAACAAGCTAAAAAACACGCGCCTTGTATTATATTTATTGATGAAATTGATGCGGTAGGTCGCCAACGTGGCGCAGGACTTGGCGGTGGAAATGACGAACGTGAGCAAACCTTAAACCAATTATTAGTTGAAATGGATGGTTTTGAGGGAAATGAAGGGATTATTGTTATAGCAGCGACTAACCGTGCGGATGTTTTAGACAGTGCTTTGTTACGTCCAGGTCGTTTTGATCGCCAAATTAATGTCGGCTTACCAGATATTAAAGGACGTGAGCAAATTCTCGCCGTTCACATGAAAAAATTACCGATTGATAAGGATGTGATTCCTAAATATTTAGCACAAGGCACGCCTGGGTTTTCAGGGGCAGACCTTGCTAACTTAGTTAATGAAGCGGCTTTGTTTGCGGCACGTATCAATAAACGTATTGTAAACATGGTCGATTTTGAAAGAGCAAAAGATAAACTTATTATGGGTGTTGAAAGACATACTATGGTGATGGATGAAAAAGAAAAGAAAATGACAGCTTACCATGAAGCAGGTCATGCGATTGTGGGTCGCCTTGTTCCAGAACATGATCCTGTTTATAAAATTAGCATTATGCCACGGGGTCAAGCTCTAGGGGTTACCATGTTTTTACCTGAAAAAGACCAATACAGTGCGAGTAAGCGTAAACTTGATAGTATGATTTCCAGCCTTTATGGCGGACGAATTGCTGAAGATCAAATTTTTGGTTGGGAACAAGTGTCAACAGGTGCGTCAAACGATATAGAACGCGCTACTGAAATTGCTCGAAACATGGTCACAAAATGGGGTTTATCACAACGTTTAGGTCCCTTAGCGTATAGTGAAGAAGAAGGCGAAGTCTTTTTAGGTCGTTCTGTAACCCAACATAAATCAGTTGCCGAAGAAACATCACACTCTATTGACGATGAAATCCGCGCTATTATTGATAGAAATTACCAACGTTCTGAAAAAATTCTAAAAGAAAACGTCGATATTTTACATACAATGGCAGATGCGCTAATGAAGTATGAAACCATTGATAAGTATCAAATTGAGGATTTAATGAATCGCAAACCCGTTAGAGATCCTCAGGGTTGGGATGATACCCCTACCCCACCTAATGATGCACTAAAAACAAAAGAAAAAATTGATGATGAAAAAAAGCCTAAACCTTCCATAGGTAATGCTGCCAAACAAAATTAGTTTAATCATTTTTTACTAAAAGGAGAGCTTAGCCTCTCCTTTTTTTATGGGCTTTGGAATAAAATAATGTCAAAAAAATATTTTGGTACAGATGGGATACGCGGTAGGGTTGGTGATTATCCTATTACTGCAGATTTTGCACTCAAATTAGGTTGGGCGATTGGGCGTGTTTTTGCAGAGGAAGGAAAAAATTTTGTTCTTGTGGGTAAAGATACCCGTATTTCAGGCTATATGTTTGAATCAGCTTTAGAGGCAGGCTTATCAGCCGCAGGGGTTGATACCCATTTATTAGGTCCGATGCCAACCCCTGCAATTGCCTATTTAACCAGAACCTTAAGAGCGCGAGCAGGGATTGTTATTAGTGCTTCCCATAATCCTTATTATGATAATGGGGTTAAGTTTTTTTCGACGGCAGGAACGAAATTAGCTGATGAACTGGAACATAAAATAGAACGCTATCTTGATAAGCCCATTATTACGGTAGATTCTGCAAAATTAGGTAAAGCGAAACGCATAGAAGATGCGGCAGGACGTTATATTGAATTTTGTAAATCAACAGTCCCTTATACCTTTAATCTTAAAGGACTTAATATTGTGGTTGATTGTGCCAATGGGGCAACCTACCATGTTGCGCCTTATGTTTTTGAAGAGTTAGGAGCCAATGTGATTAGCATTGGGGCTGAACCCGATGGGTTAAATATTAATCATCAGTGCGGGGCAACGCAACCTCAAAAACTGGTTGAAACCGTTCTTAAAGAAAAAGCCGATTTGGGTATTGCGCTTGATGGTGATGGTGATCGCCTCATTATGGTCGATCACAAAGGCGAAATTGTTGATGGTGATGAATTAATTTTTATTATTGCCAAGTCAAAAATGACTCAAAATAGCAAAAAAATCCCTATTATTGGAACATTAATGTCAAATTTAGGGATGGAACATGCCTTAGAAAAATTAGGTTGCGCATTAATAAGGGCGAATGTTGGTGATCGCTATGTTTTAGCAATGCTAAAACAGTATAATGCTTTATTAGGCGGTGAAGGCTCAGGACATATTATTTGCCTAGATAAAACCACCACAGGGGACGGTATTGTTGCCGCTTTACAGGTTCTAACAGCAATACAACAAACGGGGCATGACTTACATCATTTAAAACAAGGCATGCAAAAATATCCTCAAGTTCTTATTAATGTCAACGTTGCACGAAAAGTTGAACCTTTGACCCTTCCCGCTATTCAAAAAGCAGTCACAGCGGTTGAAAAAGCACTGGGTCACGAAGGACGGGTACTTTTAAGAGCATCAGGAACTGAGCCGCTAATTCGAGTGATGGTTGAAGGAGAAGATGAGAAAAAAGTCAATGAATACGCTCAACAATTAGCAGAGGTGGTAAAAAAATCAATTAACGCTTGAATTACAAAGTATTAGCCTATATCATTGCTGGTTTGATTTTGTCTTGGAGTAAGTAATGCGTCAGTCTCTAATCATGGGAAACTGGAAAATGAACGGCTCAGCCGAAAGTGCTAAATCGTTGTGTAACGCGATTATAGAAGGGTTGAATGCAAGTGATGCAGAAATTGCAATTTGTGTGCCTTATGTTTATTTAGCAGAGCTGCAAACTTTAACCGAGGACACTCCTCTAGCCGTTGGCGCGCAAAATGTTGCCGATCAAGCATCAGGCGCGTATACGGGTGAGATTTCAAGTGCCATGCTGAAAGAATTTGGATGTAAATACGCCTTAGTCGGTCATTCAGAACGTCGTACCTATTATGGTGATACGGATGAATCAGTGGCAGCGCGTTTTTGTCAAGCTCAAGAACAAGGGATTCTACCTGTTTTATGTATTGGTGAAACGTTAGAAGAACGTGAAGCGAATGAAACCTTTAATGTTGTCAACAGACAATTAGATGCCATCATCGAAAAAGCGGGTATTGAAGCATTAAATAATGCCGTCATTGCTTATGAACCTGTTTGGGCTATTGGTACAGGCGTTACCGCGTCTGATGAGCAGGCACAAGAAGTTCATAAGGCGATTCGTGAGCGCATTGCAGCAAAAGATCAATCAATTGCAGATAAAATTCAAATTTTATATGGTGGTAGTATGAAACCTGCGAATGCTAAAGGATTATTAGGCATGGCAGATATTGACGGTGGTTTAATCGGTGGCGCATCATTAGATGCACAATCCTTTTTAGATATTTATCATTCAGTTTAAACAGTTTTAGGTTTATGTATCAATTAATCATTATTGTTCATGTGTTATTAGGACTTAGCGTTATCGGTCTCATTTTAATGCAGCAAGGTAAAGGTGCGGACGCAGGTGCTGCATTTGCAGGCGGCTCGGGTTCTGTTTTTGGCGCACAAGGTGCGGCCTCCTTTTTGTCACGAACAACAGCTATTCTCGCGGCTTTATTTTTTACAACCAGTTTAGGATTAGCCGTTTTAAGCGGTTATGAGAATAAACCTGATGATTTAATGGAGCAACCCGAAATTGAACAACCTTTAGCTGATGTGCCTCTAGTCGGTGAAAACAAACCAATAACAGATAGTATTCCTGTCGTATCTCCCACTGAAGAAGCAGTTATTGTTTCGCCAGAGCCTATTGTTGATACGCCTGTTGTGAAGGAAACGGATGCCCCTGAAGTAGAAGTAATCGTACCTGAATCGACAGCTGATGTTGCAACAGAAATGACAAAAGAAGCGACAGAAAAACAACCTTAAAGATTATTAGCCGATGTGGTGGAATTGGTAGACACGCTATCTTGAGGGGGTAGTGGCGTAAG
>CAYROI010000057.1:11070-12944 GCA_964425835.1 uncultured Methylococcaceae bacterium | reverse complement strand
TAAAACCTGCACTAGCACGGGGTGAATTGCATTGTGTCGGCGCAACAACTTTAGATGAATATCGCCAATATTTAGAAAAAGATGCCGCTTTAGAACGCCGTTTTCAAAAAGTATTAGTTGATGAGCCAAATGTTGAAGATACCATTGCTATTCTACGAGGGTTAAAAGAACGTTATGAAGTTCATCATGGCGTTGATATTAGTGATCCTGCGATTGTTGCTGCCGCTGTTTTATCCCATCGTTATATTTCTGACCGCCAAATGCCTGATAAAGCCATTGATTTAATTGATGAGGCGGGCAGTAAAATTCGGATGGAAATTGACTCAAAACCTGAATCAATGGATAAATTGGAACGACGTTTAATTCAATTAAAAATTGAACAAGTTGCCTTAAAAAATGAAAAAGATGCCAGTTCTAAAAAACGCTTACATGATTTGGAAACTGAAATTTTAGCCTTAGAAAAAGAATTTGCCAATTTGGAAGAAATTTGGAATGCTGAAAAATTAATGCTTGATGGTTCAACCTTAATTAAGGAAAAACTAGAGCAAGCACGATTAGAACTAGAAGTTGCCAGTCGTAGTAATGATTTAAGCAAGATGTCTGAATTGCAATATGGGGTCATTCCTAAATTAGAAAAAGAATTAATCACCGCTAATAATGCAGAAGTAAAACCCATGCAACTATTACGCAATAAAGTCACCGAAGATGAAATTGCCGAAGTGGTTTCAAAATGGACGGGCATTCCTGTTTCTAAAATGTTAGAAGGGGAAAAAGATAAATTATTACGCATGGAAACAGAATTAGTGATGCGTGTTGTCGGTCAAGATGAAGCTTTAACCTCCGTTAGCAATGCGATACGCCGTTCACGATCAGGACTTTCAGAGCCTAATAGACCTATTGGTTCATTTTTATTTTTAGGGCCTACAGGGGTTGGTAAAACCGAACTTTGTAAAGCTCTTGCAAATTTCTTATTTGATTCAGAAGATTCCATTGTCCGCATTGATATGTCTGAGTTTATGGAAAAACATTCTGTTGCCCGTTTAATTGGCGCACCTCCAGGGTATGTAGGCTATGAAGAAGGGGGATATTTAACCGAAGCGGTTCGTCGCAAACCTTATTCAATTGTGTTGTTAGATGAAATTGAAAAAGCCCACACCGATGTTTTTAATGTGTTATTACAAGTTTTGGATGATGGGCGATTAACCGATGGACAAGGACGCACCGTTGATTTTAATAATACTGTCATTATTATGACCTCTAATTTAGGCTCAGAGCGTATACAAGAATTAGCGGGTGAAAATAATTATGCAGCTATGAAAAAATCGGTAATGGAAGTGGTTGAATGGAAATTTAAACCTGAATTTATTAACCGAATTGATGAAACAGTTGTATTTCATCCGTTAGAAAAAATACATATTAGAGCGATTTGTAAACTACAAATTCAATCGCTACGCAAAAGACTATTAACACGTGAAATAGATATTGCGTTATCAGATGCCGCTTTAGATACCTTAGGTGAGGCAGGGTTTGATCCTGTCTACGGCGCAAGACCTTTAAAACGTGCAATTCAACAACAATTAGAAAACCCACTTGCTGAAAAATTATTAGCAGGGGAATTTCTACAGGGAAGCTGTATCCAAGTTGATTTGAAAAATAATAGGCTTAGTTTTTCACAAAAATCATAATCAACCGAAAAGCCATCTTAAAGGTGGCTTTTCCCCATTGAATTTACTTTCACATCTCGGCTAATCAAGCTTTACAATTTGTGATTCTAGTAATCCTGTAACATCACTAATAATGGCTAAATCAATATTTGCCATCCGCATTTTTTTAGCCATTATTAACCTATTTTCTTCTCTTCCTTCTTCTCTTCC
>CAYROI010000057.1:8456-10970 GCA_964425835.1 uncultured Methylococcaceae bacterium | reverse complement strand
TTCTTCTCTTCCTTCTTCTCTTCCCTTCTTTTCACCATCAATCAAACCAGAATTATACAAACGCTCCGTTATTTCAGTATAATTCTCCCAAAATTCTTCTTGATCTTGTAAATAAGTGTATTCCTCGTTACTCAATTTTTCTTGTGTAATTCGCCTGATAATCTCTACAAATATTTCATCTCTTTGATATTCTTCAAAGTCTTTTTCTTCATTGTGTTTGTTCTTCGTTTTTTCAGCAAATTGAAACCATCTAACATATTTATCAATTCGCGTATTTTTAACAATATTTTTCTGAAACAAAAATATTAACTTATTTTTAGCTAAAAAACCGATCCCTTTCGTATCATTTTTTAAAATCGCTAGAATATTTTGTTGCGCTTTAATTATTTCCGTTAGATCAGGGTTTGACCATAATTTTTCATTTTCAATAAATTTAATGGTCACATCAGGACTTAACGCATAACTTATATAATTTTCCTCAAAACCAAGTGTATCATCTACCATCCAGATAATTGTTAAAACGGGTTCTACATAATGATAATCTTTGGTTTTCTTAATCTTTTTACTTGTTTTATCGAGTGCTAATTGTTTTACGGGTAAAGTTTCAAGTTGCAATGAAGCATTTAAGGCATGATAAAGATGAAATCTTTTGATAACATCCATTTTGTACCACTGCTGCATGTCAATAATAATATAAGCATCATCAATCTTACAGCGAAAATCAAACTCAACGACTGAGGCATCATCAGTAACCCGATGTTTTTCTTTAAGGACTTCTATTTCATCAATTTTAACCGCTAAAAAATCTTCCAAAAATTGTTTTGAGATCGCTTTATTGGAAAAAACTTTTTTAAAAAAACGGTCATAGTTTAGAGGGGCTAAATACATATTAAATCAAAGCCTCTAATTCATCCCACCGCTGATAAGCTTGCTCTAATTTTTTCTCTGTTTGTTGCAATTCTACCAAAACTTTAGCAGTAATCTCTTTAGTTTGCTGATAAAAATCAATCGCATTAATTTTTTCATTAATCGCCTGTTGCAGCGTTTCCAACGCATCAATCAGCTCTGGTAAACTATCTAGTTCTTGCTGTTGTTTATAAGTTATTTTTTTCTTTTTAGTTAGGCTTTCTTTTGAACTTTGAGGATTATTCTTTATTTTTTTCTGCGATTGTTGGTGTTTTCGTTGTTGCTGATGATGAATAAACCAATCACTATAGCCACCAATAAACTCATCAACCTCCCCTTGTCCATCAAAAACTAAAACGCTCGTAACCACATTATCCAAAAAAGCCCGATCATGACTCACTAATAATAATGTCCCTGTAAAATCAACTAGCTTTGCTTCTAATAATTCTAAGGTTTCTAAATCTAAATCATTCGTCGGCTCATCCATAATGATAAGATTGGCAGAACGGGTAAATAATTTAGCCAATAATAATCTATTTTTCTCCCCGCCCGATAAACTCTTAACAGGCGACCTAGCTCTTGCAGGACTAAATAAAAAATCAGCTAAATAGGACATGACATGGCGTTTATTGCCTGCAACTTCTATAAAATCACTGCCTTCGGCAACCGAATCTGCAACCGTTTCCTCCGAGTCTAATTGTTCTCTTAATTGGTCAAAATAAGCAATTTCTAATTTTGTTCCTTGAGAAACTGACCCACTGGTTGGCTCTAATTGCTTTAATAATAATTTTAAGAAAGTGGATTTTCCACTCCCATTTCCCCCAATCAAACCAATTTTATCCCCCCGCTGTATTAGGGTGGAAAAATCATTGATAATAACTTTATCCGTATATTGAAAACTTAAGTTTTCAACCTCAATCACCTTTTTTCCTGATGATTCAGCTGATTCTAATGTTAATTTACTTGTCCCTTGTTTATTACGCCGCTCAGAGCGTTCACGGCGCAATTGTTCCAACGCTCTAACGCGTCCTTCGTTACGCGTCCGTCTCGCTTTAACCCCTTGTCTAATCCAAACTTCTTCTTGCGCTAATTTTTTATCAAATTCCGCATTTTGATTGACTTCATCTTCTAAGGCAGCTGCTTTCCGACGTAAATAATCACTATAATTACCTTGCCATGAAACTAATTGCCCACGATCTAAATCAACAATCCGTGTGGCTAGTTTTTGTAAAAATGAACGATCATGCGTTACAAATAACACCGCGCCTTTAAAATTACTGACTTGTTCTTCTAACCAACGAATACTTTCAAAATCCAAGTGGTTAGTCGGCTCATCTAATAATAAAACATCAGGTTCAATCACCAAAGCTTGTGCCAGAGCAACTCGACGTTTCCAGCCACCCGATAAACTATTCACTTTAACTTCAGCAGGTAAATTAAGCTTACTCAAAGTACTCTCTACTCGCTGTTGAAAATGCCACCCATTGTGGGTTTCCAATTTATGTTGCAACTCCCCCAGCTCATGTAATGCTTTTTCATCATTCGCATCTAAGGTCATGGATAAATGATGATAACGACTAATCCAATGACCTAAGTCCCCTAAACCTT
>CAYROI010000057.1:0-8356 GCA_964425835.1 uncultured Methylococcaceae bacterium | reverse complement strand
GTCATGGATAAATGATGATAACGACTAATCCAATGACCTAAGTCCCCTAAACCTTTCGCAACCGCATCATAAATACTCAAATCCCCTGTTAATTCAGGTGCTTGTTCTAACCAAGCTAATTTTAATGTCGGTTGTCGCCATACTTCCCCCTCATCTGCGATGACCTTCTTTGCAATGATTTTCATTAACGTTGATTTGCCCTCACCATTACGCCCTAGAAGTCCAACTCTTTCGCCAATATCTAGTTGAAAATTAGCGTGATCTAATAAAGAATGCATACCATAAGCAATAGAGACATTTGAAAGTTGTAATAAAGGCATTATAATTTTTTCTGTTGTAAATAACGGCGCAGTAAATCAAAACCCAGCATTGCTGCCCGATTTTGTTGATTTTGCAGTGAGCCATTTAAGGTTTGAATTTGTTGATAAATCCCTTGCGGTGTTTGCAAGGTATTATATAAAAGGTATGAATGATTTTCATTGCCGAAAGTATTGCACTCATTATAAAGCTGTACTAAGGCAAAATCTGCACCACTTTGTTGTTGTAGCTTTTGCGCTAACTGTTTTGCTATCACCGATAGTCCCGCTTCTGTTTCCAGTTGCCATTGCTGTTTTAATGTTTCAAAATTAGCACAAAAAGATGAACTTAATAACCACGGTTGTCCGACACATTTAGCGGCAAATAAACCTTGGCTTACGGTTTCAATGATCGCAAGTGTTTGTTGATTTTCTTCTAATATCATTGAAACAACATCAACCAAATTACCCGCTTTATTTTCTAACCCATCAACCGCAAAAACAGCATCCCCTATTTTAGCGGTAATTTGCTGAAGTAATATTTTTTTATCATGCGTAGAAACCCCCTCATTAAATAATAATTTAACTTGAACCTCATCGGTCGTTGCTCTAAAACCTATCTTTACAAAATCAGGTAAAGTGAGGGTGTTTAAAATAACTTGTAACTCAGATTCTCCGATACCAAAAGTTTTAATCGTAATTAGCGGTTGAGGGGTTAAAGAAAAAGATAACCGCAACTGCGCTTTTATTTTTTCATTAAATAAATGCCGCATTTCATAAGGGACACCTGGTAAAAAAATAAATAAACACCGTTGAAATTTAAAACTAAAGGCGGGTGCAGTTCCCCAGAAATTATCTATCTGCGTTGCCCCTTGTGGAAAAAAAGCTTGCTGTCGATTAACCTCTGCCATTCCCTTGCCGCGCTGTTGAAAAAAATGCTGAATATTGTTTAACGTGGCTTCATCAAAATATAAAGGCGCGTCAAAGGCAATCGCAACGGCTTCACGGGTTAAATCATCGGTTGTAGGTCCTAAACCGCCTGTACAAAAACAACAATCGGCACGATTGGCGATTTCTTTTAACAAATTAACAAGCGCGTCTAACTGATCGCCAACAGCCGTATGCCGAGAGACATTAAATCCCATTGCAACCAGTTGTGAAGAAAGCCAAGCAGCATTTGTATCTGCAACTTGTCCCGTAATAACTTCCTCACCTTGTGAAAAAATCTCAACCACTGGCTTTATAAAAGTTAGTTCGTCCACAAATACTATTTTTATAGGATAAAGCGCGTCATTATCCTGTATTAACACCTAAAAGGGCAACTAAGTTTACAATGTTTCCCTCATTCTAAATTTAGCGACAGATATAGTAAGTAGTGAAACGAAATTTCTCTAGTAGTATAATATTCAAAAAAAGGAGGCGTAAAAAAGGAGATGTAAAAAGGGGAAGAGCGTATAGATTAGATACCCTTTATCTATAGGGCATAAATGCCTAAATTTCCGCCATTAACATGGCTTAACTAAAGAGAGAATCACATGACTGTAAAATTAAATAAAGGTGGTAGGCTGTCGCTTTCTAAAGAAAACCCAGGTTTAAAAAAAATTCAAGTGGGTTTAGGCTGGGATGAAAGACAAACAGATGGTGAAACCTATGATTTAGATGCCTCGGCATTTATTTTGAATGCGACTGAAAAAGTACGAAGTGACGCAGATTTTATTTTTTATAACAATTTGAAAGGCGCAAATAATGCCGTTGAACATATGGGAGATAATTTAACAGGAGATGGTGAAGGGGATGATGAAGTTATTAAACTTAACTTATCTATGCTTGACCTACAATCGGATATAGCAAAAATTGCAATTATTGTCACTATTCATGATGCGACCGCAAAAAATCAAAATTTTGGACAAATAGAAAATGCGTTTATTCGGGTTGTTAATGATGAAACTAATCAGGAAATTGTACGTTTTGATTTAACCGAAGATTATTCTATTGAAACCGCAATGATTTTTGGTGAAATTTATAAGAAAAATGGAGAATGGCGTTTTTCAGCGGTAGGTCAAGGCTTTGCGGGTGGATTATCTGCTGTTTGTGGTCGTTATGGGATTGATGCGGCTTAAACCTAAGTAAATTGTAAAAAATAGATTACTTATAAATCAATAAAATATAAGAGTCCAAAACATGTTATGGACTCTTGTTTAGTTATTGACACCTCAATAAAAAAGGGGAATTAAACCTAAAGGTTACCCCCCTTAATTTTTAATTATAAATAACTTTATACTTCAAACTCTTCTATTGATCTACCTGACTCTATTAATGCTAATAGCCAATTAGGTTTTCTACCGCGTCCTGACCAACCTTGAGAAGGTTCATCTGGATTTCTAAATCTAATAATTGGCATTTTTCTAGGGGGAGATAATAAAATCTCATCTAAAACAACACCTGATTCATCGGCCATTTTAGCAACCTTTTCAAGAAATTCACTTTTGTCCTGTTCCTTACGTCTTTCTATCGCATCCTCAAGGGTTATTTGAAAAGCTTGCAAAGCTTTTGTTGGAATCACAACTAAATCATCGACAGTAATTTTATTTAACTCTGAAATTTTCATAGATTCATTCATTTTTTATTAGAAATTAAAATTAATACGCTTCAAATATCTTTATTTTAAATACGATTAATGCTAACCATAATAATAGTATTTTTAAAAATCTTCAATACTATTTTAAATATTTTGGCGTTAAAGTTTAATTAAAATAATTCAATATCATTATAAACGGTATTAAAATTTATTTTTTAAAAGTTTTTAATAGTGTAATAAAGAATGTATGGGATAATTTTTTAATTTTTCTCGCCCTTTTAAACTATCAAGTTCAATAACAAAGGCACATGCTGCAACTTTAGCACCTAAGGATTCAACTAGATCACAACTTGCTTTAGCAGTCCCGCCTGTCGCTAATAAATCATCTATCAATAAAACATGGTCGTTTTTTGTTAGCGCATCAATATGGGCTTCTAAGGTTGCCGAACCATATTCTAAATCATAAGAAACACTTTGTACGTTATAGGGAAGTTTCCCAGGTTTTCTAAGTGGAACAAAGCCTACCCCTAATTCCCAAGCAACTAATGAACCAAAAATAAAACCTCTCGCTTCCATTCCTGCAACGGCCGTAATTTTTTGCCCCAAAAAAGGATATAATAGCTGATGTACTGCAATTTTTAATGCCGCAGGATCTTTTACTAAGGGACTAATATCTTTAAAAATAATCCCAGGCTTTGGAAAATCAGGAATATCTCGAATTTTATCTTTTAATCTATACATTATTATTTAATCCTTATACCAACTTTAAAATTACAGTTACTTATTTTAACTAATTTATTAAGATTTAGTACCTAAACAAAAAATTTGGTATCTACTTTAAATTTCAAGGTAGCGTATTAGTAATTCGGCGTATTCTCCTTAAATGATTAATAATCATTACCATCTTGTTAAAATAATCAATAAAACTTGAACAAGATTTTTTGCTAAATCCATGTTATCTTTCTACCCATAAAATTATCACCTCTTCTAAGCTTTTGGAAACTCTTTTTATATGAAACCTCTTTACCCTGAAATCTCACCTTATAATACTTTTTTTTTAAAGACAAAAAGCCAACATACACTCTATATTGAGGAGTCAGGAACGCCTGATGGCATTCCCGTTATTTTTTTACATGGTGGGCCTTGTTCAGGTACTAAACCGCATCACCGACGTTTTTTTAATCCAGAAAAATATCGTATTATTTTAATGGATCAACGGGGGAGTGGTTTATCTTTACCTTTTGGTGAGTTAGAAAATAATAGTACGCAAGATTTAATTAATGATATGGCGTTATTACGCCAGCAATTAAACATTGAAAAATGGTTACTTTTTGGCGGGTCTTGGGGGGGGACGCTCGTGTTATTATATGCGCAAGCTTACCCTAAGAATGTATCTGCAATGATTATTCGGGGGATTTTTTTAGCACGAAAAAAAGACTTAGATTGGTTTGTAAACGGAACAGTAGGACATATTTATCCCGAATGTTGGCAAAATTTAGTCACCAGCATTCCAGAAAGTGACAGGGAAAATTTATTAGCGGGTTTATATTCTGCTTTATGGTCTGAAAATGAATTGCTCCAGCGGCGTGTCGCTAAAGCTTGGATGGCTTGGGGTGCGCAAGTTACATTAGGTGATCTGTATGAAAAGGGGGGCGAAATTAAACATGTCACCGAAAAAATGCTTCAGCAAGTTAAAATGGAATTACACTATGCAAAAAATAATTATTTTATTGAAGAAAATCAAATTCTAAAACAATGTGAAAAACTAACTTCAATTCCCACTATTATTATTCATGGACGTTATGATTTAGTTTGTCCGATGGAATCTGCCCTATCATTGCATAACGCGTTACCCGAAGCACAATATCATGTTTTACCTAATTCAGGGCATATAGCACAGGGTGATGAAATGATTGATGCTTTAATTTCGGCAACGAATAATATGGCGGATATACTCGGATAATGGTACAAAAAAAACGCTTGGTCATTGGTATGACAGGGGCAACAGGGGCAATTTATGGGGTAAGAATTTTACAAGTTTTAGCCGATTTTTCTGACTGGGAAACACATTTAGTTATTTCAAAGGCAGGTCTTGTTAATCTTAACTATGAATTAAACATGAGTAAAACCGCACTTTATCAATTGGCGGATGTGACGCATGGAATTAATGAGATAGCCTCAGCTATTGCCAGTGGTTCTTTTAAAACCGAAGGGATGATTCTCGCACCCTGTTCAATGAAAACCTTAGCCGCCGTGGCTCATGGTTTTGGGGATAATTTAATTTCACGGGCAGCGGATGTGGTTTTAAAAGAGCGACGACGACTCGTCATTATACCCCGAGAAACACCCTTAAATTTAGCCCATATTCGTAATATGGCAACCGTGACTGAAATGGGGGCGATTGTTTTTCCGCCTATGCCCGCGTTTTATAATAAATCGGATTCAATTATGACAATGGTTGATGAGGGGGTTGGGCGTATTTTAGATTTTTTTGATATTAAAACCGAGGGCTTATATCAACCTTGGGAAGGTTTATAAACACCGTGGGATGGGCATAGATCACCCTACGGAAAGTTAATACAAACGAGGAATTATTTCATGATAAACAAAATTCAGGTTAAAAACCCCATTGTAGAATTAGACGGTGATGAAATGACCCGTATTATTTGGCATTTTATTAAAGATAAGCTGATATTACCTTATTTAGAATTACCGATTGAATATTACGATTTAAGTATTCAAAGCCGCGACGCAACTGACGACCAAATTACCATTGATGCCGCTAATGCCATTAAAAACTGCGGTGTCGGTATTAAATGTGCAACGATTACGCCCGATGAAGCACGGGTTGAAGAATTTAATTTAAAACGTATGTATCGCTCGCCTAATGGAACATTGCGTAATATTATTGGCGGCACCGTGTTTAGAGAACCTATTCTGTGTAATAACGTTCCTCGTTTAGTGCCTAATTGGACAAAACCTATCTGTATTGGTCGTCATGCTTTTGGCGATCAATATCGCGCCACTGATTTTAAAACTCAAGGTAAAGGCACTTTAAGCATTCGATTTACCCCTGATGATGGGAGTGAAGCGCAAAGCTATGAAGTCCATCATTTTGCGGGAGATGGAATTGCAATGGCGATGTATAACACCGATGAATCTATACGCGGCTTTGCTCACAGTTGTTTTAAAGTTGCCATAGCGCGATGTTGGCCCTTATATTTATCCACTAAAAATACTATTTTAAAGCAATATGACGGACGTTTTAAAAATATCTTTCAAGAAATTTATGAAGCCGATTATCAAACTAAATTTAAAGAATTAGGCATTGTTTACGAACATAAGTTAATTGATGATATGGTCGCTGCCGCCTTAAAATGGCATGGAGAATTTGTGTGGGCGTGTAAAAATTATGATGGCGATGTACAATCAGATACCGTAGCTCAAGGCTTTGGTTCATTGGGTCTTATGACATCAACCTTAGTAACAGCAGACGGTAATATCATGGAAGCCGAAGCGGCTCATGGTACAGTGACTCGCCATTATCGCCAACATCAGCAAGGTAAAAAAACCTCAACGAATCCTATTGCATCCATTTATGCTTGGACGCGTGGATTAGCCTTTAGAGGTAAATTAGATAACAATCAAGCATTAATTGATTTTTGCACAACCCTAGAAGACGTTTGTGTTAAGACGGTTGAGGCAGGACAAATGACTAAAGATTTAGCCTTATGTATTCATGGTCAACAGTTAAATGAAAGCCATTATTTAACCACAGAAGATTTTCTGGAAGTATTATCTACTAATTTAGAACAGCGTTTAATAGAATGCGATTAACTTATTCTGAACAGAAAATTATCAAAAAATATTTCAAAGATATTTTTAACAAAGGGCAATTATATCTTTTTGGGAGTCGTGTTGATGATAATAAAAAAGGCGGGGATATTGACTTATATATTATTTCCAATGAGGATAATTTATCAACTGAAATGCTTTTTAATAAAAAACTAAAATTTTTATCTAAATTACAATTGGCTTTAGGTGAGCAAAAAATTGATCTTATTATTTCAAAGGATAAAAATAGATCCATAGAAAAAGAAGCCCTAAAAAATGGTATAGAACTTTGAGCATAAAAAAAGAAAAAGTTGAACGAATAATCCGAGAATGTGATCAACATTCATTACGCATGAAAGATTCAGCCGCACAAATGGTAATATTCATGCCTTTGGAAAGCCATAATTTTCAAGACTTATCAAAATTACAGGTACAAATTATTGATCAATTTTTATTCCGTTTTGCAAAGCTTCAAGATAGCCTTAGGGAGAAATTATTTAAAGCCATTCTTTTATTTTTAGATGAAGATATTGCAAATAAACCCTTTATTGATATTTTAAATAGAATGGAAAAACTAGAGCTATTAACATCGGCTCAAGAATGGCGTGATTTAAGAGATATAAGAAATGAGTTATCACATACCTATAGTGATGACCCCGAAGAAATGCCCCTCTCTATCAATAAAACTTTTGCGAGTAAGGATATTTTAATCACTATTTTAAAAAAAATTAAAGACTATTACCATAAGGTTTAATAGCCAACAATTATCATACAACAACTTACAAAATAGCTTAACTAACATATTTCAAAACATCAATATGGAAACCACTGATTTAACACAAGCTGAGTTATACATTAACCGTGAATTAAGTTTATTAGAATTTAATATGCGGGTTTTAGCTGAAGCAAAAAAAGAAAATATTCCCCTATTAGAACGACTCAATTATTTATGTATTTCGTGTTCAAATTTAGATGAGTTTTTTGAAGTACGGGTTGCAAGTGTCCTACAAATGGAAGCCCTAGACCCAACAGCAATGGCAGCAGATGGACTCACAGCTAGAGAACAGCAAGAACAAATTTCTATTAAAGCCCATGAATTAGTTGCAGAACAATACAAAGTTTTAAATGATATTTTAATCCCTAAACTAGAACAAGAAAATATCCACTTCTTACGTCGCAATGAATGGAATCCGACTCAACATAAATGGTTAGCAAAATACTTTAACACCGAATTACTGCCAATATTAACGCCTGTTGGTTTAGATTCCGCGCATCCTTTTCCGCGTATTTTAAATAAAAGTTTAAATTTTATTATTTCTTTAACAGGGAAAGATGCCTTCGGACGCAATAGTGGACGTGCTATTTTACAAGCCCCACGTGCTTTGCCAAGATTGATTCAATTACCCAATGAAGAAACGGGGAGTAAAGGGCATAATTTTGTTTTTTTATCTTCAATCATTCATGAATTTATTAATGAATTATTTAATGGTATGTCAATAAAAGGCTGTTATCAATTTAGAGTTACTCGCAATAGTGATTTATTTGTCGATGATGATGCCATTGATGATTTAATGAATGCCGTTGAAGGTGAATTGATGATGCGTAACTATGGGGATGAAGTTCGCTTAGAAATTGATGCCAAATCACC
>CAYROI010000056.1:8560-13021 GCA_964425835.1 uncultured Methylococcaceae bacterium | reverse complement strand
CCTAATAAAGTCGCCGCTTCGTGACGTTTACCCTCAGTATGATTTAAAGCCTCTTTAATTAAAACTCCCTCGACCATGGGAATAATTTCTTTAGCTATTTCCTTATTCCCCATTTCTATTTTTTCCCTAATTTTTTTCGACAATAAAGCTTCCCAGTTTGTATCTGGTGCTGTCGTTTTTATTGCGGGCTTATTTAATAATTCAGGCGGTAAGTCATCCATGTAGATTTCTCTACTTGCTGCCATAACCGTAAGCCAGCGACAAATATTTTCCAATTGTCTAACATTACCTAACCATTCTAAGGTTGTTAGAAAATCTTCTGTTTCAGGGCGTAACACTTTCATTTCTGTATTTAATTCTATCGACGCTTGATTAAGAAAATGCCGCATTAATAAGGGTATATCTTGGCTACGCTCGCGTAAGGGTGGTATATGAATTCGGATGACATTAAGTCTGTGAAATAAATCTTCTCTAAATCGTCCTTCAATGACTAAATTTTCCAAGTTTTGATGGGTTGCGGCAATAATTCGTACATCGACTTTAATCGAAGTTCTTGCGCCAATCGGATAATATTCACCATCTGCTAATACACGTAATAATCGGGTTTGTAATTCAGCAGGCATATCACCGATTTCATCTAAAAATAAAGTCCCATTATCTGCCTGTTCAAATCGCCCAGGTCTTCTTGCCTGCGCACCTGTGAACGCCCCTTTTTCATGTCCGAAAAGCTCAGACTCCATTAAATCTTTTGGAATGGCTGCCATATTTAAAGCGATGAATGGTTTTTTTACCCTTGGGCTATGGCGATGGAGTGCTTTGGCAACGAGTTCTTTACCCGTTCCCGATTCACCATTAATTAATACGGTAATATGTGACCGTGCTAAACGCCCAATTGCCCGAAAAACTTCTTGCATTGCAGGGGCTTCACCCAAAATTTCAGGGTTTGGTTCTAATTCTTTATCCTGTTGTTGTGCTTGCTGTTGTCTACTATGAGTACATGCGCGTTGAGAAATTTCAATGACTTCTTTTATATCAAAAGGCTTGGGTAAATATTCAAATGCCCCGCCATGAAAAGCGGATACGGCACTTTCCAAATCAGAATGTGCTGTCATAACAATAATAGGAAGTTTGGGATAATCTTGCTGTACTTTTTCTAATAGTTGTAAGCCATTCATATCGGGCATTCTAATATCAGTCAACAAGGCATCAGGTTGATCTTCTTTTAATGCCTCAAGCAATAATTTTGCACTGGAAAAACTACGACTATTGATCGCTGCTTTTTTAAGTGCTTTATCTAATACCCAACGAATAGATTTATCATCGTCAATAACCCAAACTTTATCAGCTTCAGACGGCATCATTATTCTCCAAAGGAAGGTAAATAGAAAAAATAGTATGGTTAGGTTTACTCGTGCATTCAATCAACCCATGATGCTGATTAATCAATGATTGCGAAATCGACAACCCTAACCCCGTCCCTTCTGCACGACCTGTAATCATTGGATAAAAAATTTGTCCTAGCATTTCTTCTTTAATTCCTGTTCCGTTATCAATAATATCAATTTTAACCAAAAGTTTGTAATTTTTTCGTCCAATGGTCATTTTTCGATGGATGCGAGTTTTTAAAGTTATTTTCCCTTTTATATCAATTGCTTGCACTGCATTACGAACTATGTTTAAAAATGCTTGAATTAATTGATTTCTATCGGCTTGTAAGAACGGAATACTCGGGTCATAATCACATTCTATATTAATATTTCCTGTGGTTTCTGCGATAACTAACTGCCTAACTCTTTCTAAAACTTGATGAATATTTAATTCATTTTTTTGCGGGGGCTTATTAGGACCTAACATTTTATCCATTAGGTCTTTTAGTCGGTCTGCTTCTGCAATAATTATTTGCGTATATTCTTTTAAGTCATCGCCTTCCAATTCTAACTCTAATAATTGTGCAGCCCCTCTAATCCCGCCGAGTGGATTTTTAATTTCATGGGCTAACCCACGAATTAACATTCGGCTGATATGGTGTTGCTCAATAAGTTGTTCTTCTTTAGTAATTCGTAAATGTTGATCTAGTTGTTGTAATTCAACTAAAATTTCGTCGCCATTATCTTTATCTAAAAGCGGGGTAATGCTTAAGTTTACAGTGATATTTTTTTTTAAATTATCTAAAATAATTTCTCTATCAACCAGTGCTTCTTTATTCATTAAGGACTGTCGTAGATGGGTTAAAACAGAAAGTGCTGAGAATTTAAAAATATCCTTGGCTTTTTTCCCAACTAAGTGTTTTGAACTATCAGCTAATAAGGTCTCACCTGCTGAATTTATATAAGTTAAAATAAGTTGACGATTAAATAATAAAATCGCCTCACTAAGATGGTCGAGTATTTTTTTGTGCATTACGTTGCCTTAATATTTACCCTTAAAGTAAGCAAGTTACAGACCATAAAGTAAAAAGCTAACTTAAGCCTTATAATAGGGGGGGGTAAAATATATTTTCGAGGTATCTATTTTAAATTTCAAGGTAGTGTATTGGTTTTTTCCCGCCACGTTTTTGTAACATAAAAAACGCCCCATAAAGGAGCGTTCTTTTTAACTTTAATCACTGTTTTAAAAACAGTTACATTTATAAGCTATAGTACATATCAAATTCAACAGGATGAGTACTCATACGTAAACGGGTGACTTCTTCCATTTTTAAATCAATATAAGCATCAATCATATCATCAGTAAAGACACCACCGCGTGTTAAAAATTCACGATCTTCATCTAATGCTTTTAAAGCTTCATCAAAAGAAAAGGCAACTTGTGGGATGGCTTTTTCTTCTTCTGCTGGTAAGTCATAGAGATCTTTATCCATTGCATCACCTGGGTGAATTTTATTTTGGATTCCATCAAGACCTGCCATTAACATTGCAGAAAAACATAGATAAGGGTTAGCGGTTGAATCACCAAAACGTAATTCAATACGACGACCTTTAGGATTATTCACAAAAGGAATACGAATAGAGGCTGAACGGTTACGCGCTGAGTACGCTAACATGACAGGGGCTTCAAAACCTGGGACTAAACGCTTATAGCTATTTGTTGAGGCATTTGCAAACGCATTTAAGGCTTTTGCATGTTTAATAATACCGCCAATGTAAAATAATGCTGTTTCAGATAAACCGCCATATAAATCACCTGAAAATAAATTTTCACCCTCTTTAACTAATGATTGGTGGACGTGCATACCGTTACCGTTATCACCGACTAAAGGCTTAGGCATAAAAGTCGCTGTTTTTCCATACGCATGTGCGATTTGAGCCACAACGTATTTTAATTCTAAAACTTCATCGGCTTTTTTAACTAAGGTGTTAAATTTTACCCCAATTTCACACTGACCTGCGGTCGCCACTTCATGATGATGTACTTCTGTGGTCATACCCATTTCTTCTAAAACAGAACACATGGCAGAACGCATATCTTGTAATGAATCAACGGGAGGCACAGGAAAATAACCGCCTTTTACGCCGGGACGATGACCAATATTACCATCTTCATAGGTTTTTTCAGAATTCCAACCTGCCTCTTCTGAGTCTACTTTGTAAAAAGAATTTCCCATGGTTTCACCCCAACGTACATCGTCAAAGATGAAAAATTCATTTTCAGGCCCAAAAAGTGCGGTGTCAGCAATCCCTGTGGATTGCATATAGGCTTCTGCACGGCGGGCAATTGAACGAGGATCACGTTCGTAGCCTTGCATATCATTCGGTTCTATGATGTCACAACGTAAAATTAGCGTTGTTTCATCAAAGAAAGGGTCAAGAACCGCTGTGCTTGGGTCTGGCATTAAAATCATGTCAGATTCGTTAATTCCTTTCCAACCTGCAACGGATGAACCATCAAACATGTTGCCATCTTCAAAGGTATCTTCATCAATGGTATGCGCTGGGAAAGTGACATGTTGTTCTTTACCACGGGTATCGCAAAAACGAAAATCAACATATTTGACATCGTTTTCTTCAATCATTTTTAAAACATTTTCTACTGACATTAGTTAAGGTCTCCGAAGGAATAATTTTATTATTATAGAGCTTATCAAGATTTTAAGCGGCTACAAAGATAACACCAATTAGCATAAAGTGCTATATAAAAACTAACGCTTCCAACTGGATTAAAGCTCAACATAATAAAGTAGGACATTGCTTAAAAAGTGACGATCATATCCATTGAGACGGCAATTTGATCGTTTTCATTACCATTATCATAGGCTGCGCCAGCACCATTGGTATCGGCCCAATCATAACGAACTTCAGGACGGAATTTTAACCATGAAACAGGGCTGTAGTTGACCCCAGCCGAAACGGCATAATAGTTAGCACCAAAACCTGCAACACGACCATCACTATCACTAAACCATTCGGCACGTAAGCCTGCGGCAAGTTTATCGTTAATATCATAAGTTAGATATTGATTAAT
>CAYROI010000056.1:0-8460 GCA_964425835.1 uncultured Methylococcaceae bacterium | reverse complement strand
CACGTAAGCCTGCGGCAAGTTTATCGTTAATATCATAAGTTAGATATTGATTAATACCGTACCAGTCGGAATTATCTCCTGGTGCAGCCCCATCTTCAGTAACACCAAAGTCATGTTGAAAGACATAATGTAGTTTGTCATTAATATCGTGTGAAATAACAATGCTATACATGGTTGTATTTTGACCAACCGAGTCATTCCCATTTTCACCCGTAATTAATGAAACGGCTACAGCTGTTTTTTCATCGTCACTCGTCCAGCTTGCACCGCCTAGAAAGCTCCAATCGCCGCCGTTTTGGTCAAAATTATCCCAACCTGTAACAGCGCCTCCCGAAACGGTAATGTTATCATTTACTTGATAAGTTAACATGACCCCGCTATGTGTAAAAGGCTCTGCATAAAGCATCGTATAAGCATGAGAATAGAAAAAGTTATCAGGGGCAGGGACAACTTCATAGCCTATATTGGTGTAAAAATGACCAATTTTTGCCGTTAACCCGTTACCAATGGGGGCATAAATTTCAGCATAGGCTTGAGGAAAGGCAATATCATAATTATTAAATTCTTTATCCAAGATTCGGTTGTCCCAGCCAGAAGCTTGGGTGTTATCGGCATCAGTACCAAACATAAAATCAACACGCCCGCCAATATCCCAGGAACTTCCTTTTGTATTGACCGCTTTCTCAATATAAAGATTAAATTGATTGAGCATGACTTCATTAATTCGATCATTGAATGAAATAGGGGCGTTTGAGTTATGATCGCCATTGTGAGAAGCGTAGGTGATTCCTGCAGAAGCCCATCCGCCAATTTCTATCCCTGAATCTTTTAAAATTTTAGAATCATTAATATTTGAGCCAGTTAACGACTCAATTGCGCCTTCTGCATGTGTTGTATTTGTCGCTATTATGCTACAACCTGCGATAAGGATGGGGGCAAAATATTTTATTTTCATTTAGAGTTACTCCTATTTACAATAAGTGTTATATAAATGCAACTAGTATGCCATAAAATTAATTGTTATTATTCATTAAGTTATACTTTATTGGAAAATAGAGAGTGATTTATATCGGTGCAGTTGTTGTTTTTTTGTAAAGATTTTGTGAAAAATGTAAAGACTGTTGTTATGGGGCGACATTAATAAAAACAAGGCATTGTAATATTAATGAAATAAAATAGTGCATATGTTTTTGTTTTAGCTTCATTTTAGTGCGCTGGGATTATATATTTTAGTGTATGAAGATTGTTTTATTATGGTTAATTCATTGGTGTTTAGAATTTATTAGGTTTGGCATGTTAAATGCTTACTAACTTAGTTAGATTAATTAATGATTTGAGGATACTGTATGAAATTAATAACAGCGGTTATTAAGCCCTTTAAATTGGATGACGTGCGTGAAGCACTTTCAGAAATTGGTGTGTCAGGTGTTACTGTTACTGAAGTAAAAGGGTTTGGTCGTCAAAAAGGTCATACTGAGCTTTATCGAGGTGCTGAGTATGTGGTTGATTTTTTACCGAAAGCAAAAATTGAAGCCGCCGTTGCAAATGAACTCGTTGATCAGGCAATAGAGGCAATTATTAATGCGGCAAATACAGGGAAAATTGGTGATGGTAAAATTTTTGTGACGAATTTAGAACAGGTTATCCGTATTCGCACAGGCGAAACTGGCGAAGAAGCATTATAAAAATAAAAAAAGGGCGCGTTATGGAAAAGGTAATTGAATTAAGTTATGCACTAGACACTTTCTATCTGCTAATGAGTGGTGCATTTGTCATGTGGATGGCAGCAGGTTTTGCCATGTTGGAGGCGGGACTCGTTCGCGCTAAAAATACCACAGAAATTTTAACCAAGAATGTGGCATTATTTGCGATTGCTTGTGTGATGTATTTATTAGTCGGGTATAACATTATGTATCCTGCCGAAGCGGTTAATAGCATTTGGCCTGGGATTAGTTTTCTATTAGGGTCAGATAATACTGCGGCTGAAGTTATTATGGTTAATGGCGATTCTGACCCTGATAACAATAGTGTTTATTCAAATATGGCAGATTTTTTCTTCCAAGTTGTGTTTGTAGCAACGGCGATGTCAATTGTTTCGGGTGCTGTGGCAGAACGGATGAAGCTTTGGGCCTTTTTAGCTTTCTCTGTGGTAATGACAGGATTTATTTATCCATTACAAGGTTACTGGAAATGGGGCGGTGGTTTCCTTGATGGTTTAGGTTTTTATGATTTTGCAGGCTCAGGTGTTGTTCATTTATGTGGTGCAACAGCGGCATTAGCAGGCGTTATTTTGCTCGGGGCGCGTAAAGGAAAATATGATAAAGACGGTAATATATCCCCGATTCCTGGGTGTAATTTACCCTTGGCAACCTTGGGGACATTTATTCTTTGGATGGGTTGGTTTGGTTTTAATGGTGGATCGCAATTAATTATTTCTAATGTATCCGATGCCAATGTAGTGGCAATGGTTTTTGTTAATACGAATGCATCCGCTGCAGGTGGTGTAGTTGCTGCTTTAATTGCCGCACATATTTTATTTGGTAAAGCAGACTTATCCATGATTTTAAATGGTGCATTAGCAGGGTTAGTTGCAATTACTGCAGATCCTGCAAGCCCGAGTCCTTTGTTAGCGACTATTATTGGGATGGTTGCAGGTATTATTGTGGTCTTTTCAATTATTGGAATTGACAAATTAAAAATAGATGATCCTGTCGGTGCTATTTCTGTTCATGGGGTTGTTGGTATTTGGGGATTGATTGCGGTTTGTTTTTCTAACCCAGAAGCCACTTTTATTGCCCAATTAACGGGAATTGTTTCTATTATGAGTTTTGTTTTTATTGCAAGCTTTGCGACTTGGTATACTTTTAAACTCGTCATAGGTATTCGGGTTACAGAGGAAGAAGAATATCATGGGGTTGATTATTCTGAGTGTGGAATGGAAGCTTATCCTGAGTTTACTGATAATAGCAAAGGATGATCCCTGGATGATAGTACGGTAAAAGGATAGAAAATAGACGTATCTACTTTTATATATAATGAAAAACTCTGACAGGATATAATATTCTGATCAGAGTTTTTTGCGTTTATGAAGGAGGGTTGATCAAATTTTAATATACATAACAAATATTCAGATTGATTGTATGTTAGTGAATAATTCACTATGATTAAAGGTGATTCACCACTTTTCAGATCTAACTTTTAATTTATTACGAGAATATATTATGAAACTAATTACCGCTATTATTAAACCATTTAAAATGGATGATGTAAGAGAAGCACTCTCTGAAATTGGCGTTTCAGGCGTTACAGCGACTGAAGTTAAAGGCTTTGGTCGCCAAAAAGGACATACTGAACTTTATCGAGGTGCTGAGTATGTTGTTGACTTTTTACCTAAAGTTAAATTAGAAATTGCGGTTGCTGATGATGTTGTTAACCAAGCGGTAGAAACGATTGTCAATGCGGCTAATACAGGAAAAATAGGTGATGGGAAAATATTTGTTTCTAATTTAGAACAAGTTATTCGTATTAGAACGGGAGAAACAGGAGAAGATGCTATTTAAATTACAGATTAAACATACACACAGATTAAAAATGAAAAAAATAAAAATACTTTTAAGTTTACTGCTCATTCCAGGGTTTGCAGAAGCGGGTGAATTGAATGCAGCCAATACGGCTTGGGTTTTAACTTCAACCGCGCTCGTTTTATTTATGACTTTACCAGGTTTGTCTTTATTTTATGCAGGCTTAGTGAGAAGTAAAAATGTGCTTTCAGTACTGATGCAATGCTTTGCAATTACTTGTTTGGTTTCAATATTATGGTTAACAGGTGTTTATAGTTTTATTTTTGCAGATGGGGGTAATTTACAGGCTATCATAGGCGGGGCATCTAAACTATTTATAAGTAATGTAACCATAGATTCATTAACGGGTGATATTCCTGAAGTTGTATTTTTCATGTTTCAGCTGACTTTTGCCGTTATTACCCCCGCGCTTATTATTGGTGGTTTTGCTGAAAGAATGAAATTTTCAGCGATGTTATGGTTTACAGGCTTATGGCTAATTTTGGTTTATATGCCAATTTGCCATTGGATTTGGGGAGGTGGTTGGCTTGCAGAACTGGGGGTTAAGGATTTTGCGGGCGGGATTGTTATTCATGTGAATGCTGGGGTCGCCGCTTTGGTCACAGCACTCGTATTGGGTAATCGAAAAGGATTTCCTACGACATCAATGCAGCCACATAATATGCCAATGGTAGTAACAGGTGCAGGTATGCTTTGGGTTGGTTGGTTTGGTTTTAATGGTGGGAGTGCTTTAACAGCTGATGGTGCGGCGGGTATGGCTATTTTAGTGACCCATATTGCAGCCGCTGCAGGTGCTTTAACATGGATGACGATTGAATGGCTACGTTTTGGAAAACCGAGTGTTTTAGGTATCGTAACAGGTATGGTCGCAGGCTTAGGAACAATAACACCTGCATCAGGTTATGTAGGGCCTGCAGGGGCATTAGCGATTGGTATTATTGCAGGTGTTGCCTGTTTTTATGCAACGCAATATATTAAACGGACTTTAAAAATTGATGATTCGTTAGATGTTTTTCCTGTTCATGGTGTTGGCGGTATTATTGGTTCAATTTTAACAGGTGTCTTTGCCGCTGAAAGTTTAGGGGGGTTAGGTCTTGATGGGGTTTCTATGTCATCTCAAGTGGGTGTACAAATTTTAGCGGTTATTGTTACCATCGTTTGGAGTGCTTTATTTAGTTATGGTATTTTAAAGCTACTGGATAAAGTAATTGGTATTCGTGTTACTGCGGATGAAGAAGTTGAAGGGCTTGATATCGTTTTACATGAAGAAACAGGCTATCATAATCTTTAAAAAATAGTTCCATAGATGATAAAAATATAGTAGGAGTCCAAAACATGTTTTGGATTCCGAATATTTTTTATTATACCCAAATAATCTCAAGATGCAGAAATTAGCACCTGAAAATTATCATTAATTCTATTGTCTAAAGAGCCTGAAATATCAGGCAAAATCCCCTCAAAAAAGTGATTTATTTGCTGTCGAAATTCCTTGGCAGTTGCAAAATATTTATTATTTCGAACTTGTTCATTATTTTACACAAAAAAAACAGACGTACTGACTAAAAATAAAACCTCATTTTTACTGAAGCAGTATTTTCAAACTTCTATGTTAGAATAACACCCAAAAATGATTACTTTGATTCAATGCAGCTTGATAAATTTAGCGGTAGAAAAATGGCAGGAAGTATGGTTACTCTTCTTGATGTTTAAAATACTACCCCCATTGATGTATATCTAAACATAATCATTTAACTATAACACCGCATTCCAGAGGGTACGGACTAAAAAACATGGCAAAAGAAGATTTTTATAAACTCCTAAACCTTAATAAAAACGCTAGCGATGCTGAAATTAAAAAAAGTTATCGCCGCTTGGCAATGAAATATCATCCTGATAGAAACACGGATAATCCAGAAACTGCTGAGAAAAAATTTAAAGAAATTAAGGAAGCTTACGAAATTTTATCTGATCCTAAAAAACGTTCCGCGTATGACCAATTTGGACATGCAGGCGTTGACTCTTCTCTGGGAGGTCAAGGGGGGGCTGAAGGTTTTGGTGATATTTTTGGTGATGTTTTCGGTGATATTTTTGGGGGCGGTGGTGGTCGCCAACGTAGTAACGTTCAACGAGGATCTGATCTACGTTACAACCTCGAATTAACCCTAGAAGAGGCGGTTGCGGGTACAAATACTAAAATTCGTGTCCCTGTTTTATCAACGTGTACTGAATGTCATGGTTCTGGTGCTAAAAAAGGTTCTTCTGCTGTGAATTGTTCAACTTGTCATGGACAGGGACAAGTTAGAATGCAGCAGGGTTTTTTCTCGGTACAACAAGCCTGCCCAACCTGTCATGGCTCAGGCAAACAAATTAAAGACCCTTGTCGCAAATGTCATGGACAAGGACGGTTACAAGAAAATAAAACCCTTTCTGTTAAAATCCCAGCAGGTGTGGATACGGGGGATAGAATTCGTCTTGCCAATGAAGGCGAAGCGGGTGAACGGGGTGGACCTTCCGGGGATTTATATGTACAAATTCAAGTTAAAGATCATGCAATCTTTACTCGTGAAGAGGCAAATTTGTATTGTGAAGTACCTATTAGCTTTCCAACCGCCTGTCTAGGCGGAGAAATTGAAGTCCCGACCTTGGATGGTAAAGTTAAATTAAAAATTCCACAAGAAACACAAACGGGAAAATTATTTCGTTTACGAGGCAAAGGGGTTAAACCTGTTCGCGGTGGTGCGGTAGGTGACTTACTTTGCCGAGTACAACTTGAAACCCCCGTAAAATTAACAAAAGAACAAACTGAATTGATTAAACAATTATCGGAATCGTTAGCAGGTGGGGGTAAGCAACATAGCCCGCAAGAACATTCATGGACTGATGGTGTAAAAAGTTTTTTTGATAAATTAACAGGATAAATTATGACAAGAATTGCGGTTATCGGTGCGTCAGGACGTATGGGCGTATGCTTAATAAAAGCGGCTGTCAACGAGAAATTACTGAGTGTTGCTGTTTCTCGCACGGCAGTCGGTAAAGATGCGGGGGATTTAGCAGGGGCTGGAACACAAAATATTATTGTCTGCTACGACTTAGAAGCCGTTCTTGATGATTTTGATATTTTAGTTGACTTTACTCGCCCAGAAGGAACTTTAGAACATTTGGAAGTTTGTCGAAAAGCGGGTAAAAAAATTGTCATTGGAACCACAGGTTTCAGTGACGAACAAAAAGCCATCATTAAAGAAGCATCAAAAGACATCGGAATTATTTTGTCACCCAATATGAGTATTGGTGTCAACATCTCACTTAAACTATTAGAGATGACCGCCAAAATTATGGGCGATTATACTGACATAGAAATTATTGAGGCACATCATCGCCATAAAGTTGACTCACCCTCAGGAACAGCCTTGCTTATGGGTAAAGTAATTGCAGATACGCTAGGCTGGGATTTAGACGAACATGCAGTCTATGGTCGAGGCAAAGGTAATCTGGGTGAGCGTGAATCTAAAACCATTGGATTTTCAACCATTAGAGGCGGTGATATTGTTGCCGAGCATACAGTTATGTTTGCAGACGAAGGTGAACGCGTTGAGATCACCCATAAAGCCAGTAACCGAATGACCTTTGCTATTGGTGCAATACGTGCGGCAAAATGGTTAATGGAAGAGGGAAATGGGATTTATGATATGCAAGATGTCCTAGGACTTTCGTCATTGCATATGACACGGTTGGGGCTTTTAGAAACTAACCCACAAGTAACCCGTAATTTAATTCATAGAAATTAAATTTATCTGTAGAGCCGTTTTCCAGACGGCTCTAACACAATTTTTTTATTGCTTTATCCTCGCTGATTTTATATCACTTTTTCTGTGACTTTTATTTCTGTTATTATCCCAAGCTTTAATCGCGCCCAATTATTACGGCGTGCTTTAGCATCTGTTTACGCCCAAACCCTCTTAGCAGATGAGGTCATTGTTATTGATGATGGCTCTACTGACGATACTCAAAAAACCGTCGCTCAATATTTTCCACAAGTCACCTATATCCACCAACCTAATCAAGGGGTAAGTGTTGCAAGAAATACAGGAATAAAACAGGCTAAAGGGCAATGGTTAGCCTTTTTAGATTCTGATGATGAATGGTTAGCAGATAAACTATTTCAACAAATAAACGCACTTAAAAATACCGATTATAAGATTTGCCATACCGAAGAAATTTGGATACGCAAGGGGATACGGGTTAATCAAATGAAAAAACATAAAAAATCGACGGGTTGGATTTTCAAAGATTGCCTGCCTTTATGTGCAATGTCGCCCTCTTCAATTATAATTCACCGTGATGTTTTTAATCAGATCGGTTTATTTGATCCTGCTTTTCTAACTTGTGAAGATTATGATTTATGGTTGAGAATCACCGCTTGTTATCCTGTATTATTGATAGATGCACCGCAAATTAAAAAATATGGCGGACATGAAGATCAACTATCACAGAAATATTGGGGGATGGATCGTTTTAGAATCTTAGCGTTAGAAAAAAGTATTAACAGCGGTTATTTAACACTAAATAATAAAATAGCGGCTACTAAAATGTTATTAAAAAAAGCAAAAATAATTCAAAAAGGGGCGTTGAAACGAGGTAAGACGGATGAGGTTGCTCATTATCAGAAACTTATTGATTCATTTCAAAATAAATACTAGTCTCTTAATTCATCTCCTAATTGTTTTATTTCTATGATTCCTAAGCCTGTTTTTTTTGAGAAATAGTATCAATATATTTATCTTTTTAGATACCAAGCAGGCGTAAAAAACAAGTTTTTTTTACGCCCATTACTTAATTTGCATAACCGCTATTTTATAACCAAGATTCAATTAAAACCGAT
>CAYROI010000055.1:0-13043 GCA_964425835.1 uncultured Methylococcaceae bacterium | reverse complement strand
AGCAAAAACAAGCAATGCAGCAAGCGGCTTTAGCGGCACGTTTAGCCAGTGAAGCCATTGACGTTACTTTACCAGGACGCGGGCAATCCCCCGCAGGATTGCATCCTGTGACCTTAACCTTAAGACGGATTAATAAAATATTTTCAAGTGTCGGTTTTAAAGTGGTTGAAGGACCTGAAATTGAAGATGATTATCATAATTTTGAAGCCTTAAATATTCCAGCACATCATCCTGCGCGGGCAATGCACGATACGTTTTATTTTGACGCACATACGGTGTTAAGAACCCATACTTCCCCCGTACAAATTCGGGCGATGGAAGCAGAAAATCCCCCGTTAAAAGTTATTGCACCAGGGCGGGTTTATCGGTGTGATTCAGATGTAACCCATACGCCGATGTTTCATCAAGTCGAAGGCTTTTTAGTGGATACGGAGGTGAGTTTTGCCGATTTAAAAGGGGTGATTTACGAATTTTTACGCGCGTTTTTTGAAAAAGAGATTGGCGTGCGTTTTCGTCCTTCGTATTTTCCCTTTACAGAACCTTCTGCCGAAGTTGATATTGAATGTGTCATGTGTAATGGCAAAGGCTGTCGTGTTTGTGGTCAAACAGGCTGGCTGGAAGTCATGGGTTGCGGGATGATTCATCCTGAAGTTTTTAAATCGGTTGATATTGATAACGATCAATTTACAGGATTTGCATTCGGCATGGGTGTGGAACGTTTGGCAATGCTGCGTTATGGAATTAACGATTTACGTTTATTTTTTGAAAATGATTTGAAGTTTTTGCAACAGTTTAATTAAATTTAAGTTATGAGTTACGAAAATTTCACAATTGAGGCGATTGAAAAAAATTTTGCAGTGACGATTCAAATGCAACAAAATTTATTCACAGATATTACGACAATTAAATGACTTTTTTAAATAAAAACCAATCACAAATATTTTTAAACCATAAATTATGCAAATAAGTGAAGCATGGCTAAGAGAGCTAGTCAATCCAGCGATCGCTACCGATGAATTAGTCGAACAATTAACCATGGCAGGCTTAGAAGTCGATTCGGTTAAACCTGCGGCGGCTGAATTTTCTAAAATCGTGGTCGGGGAAATTTTAACGATCGAAAAGCATCACGATGCCGATAAATTAAACATTTGTAACGTTGAAGTCGGTGAAGATGAGCCGTTACAAATTGTTTGCGGAGCAAATAATGTTCGCATCGGTTTAAAAATTCCTACGGCATTAATTGGCGCAGTGTTACCTGGCAATTTTAAAATTAAAAAATCTAAATTACGCGGGGTATTATCGTTTGGCATGTTATGTTCTGAAAAAGAACTAGGACTTGCAGATAGTGCAGACGGTTTAATGGAATTAGCAAGCGATGCGCCTGTCGGTAAAGATATGCGTGACTATTTAAATTTAGACGATAACATAATCGAATTAGATTTAACCCCTAATAGAGCCGATTGTTTGAGTGTCGAAGGCGTTGCACGTGAAGTTGCGGTGTTAAATAAAATGGATTTTCAGCCTATCGCTTTTGAAAATACGCCTGTTGCACATCAAGAAACCCTAGCTATTAAACTGGAAGCCTCTGAAAGCTGCCCACGTTATTTAGGTCGCTTAATTAAAGGGGTTAACCCCAAAGCTGACGTGCCATTGTGGATGCAAGAACGTTTACGTCGTGCAGGTTTACGTAGTCTAGGTATCTTAATTGATGTTACTAATTATGTGTTATTAGAATTGGGGCAACCTTTACATGCCTTTGATGCGGAAAAATTAACAGGTGGCATCACTGTTCGCTTAAGTGATAAAAACGAAGAGATAGCGTTACTTAATGAGCAAATTATTAAATTGGATGGTCAGACCCTGGTAATTGCTGATGATAAGCAAGCGGTGGCATTAGCAGGCATCATGGGCGGCAGTGCAACCGCAGTTGATGATAATACCCAAGATGTTTTTTTAGAATGTGCGTTTTTTATTCCTACGGCTATTGCAGGTAAAGCACGAAACTTTGGCTTACATACAGATTCATCGCATCGTTTTGAACGGGGTGTTGATCCTTTTTTACAACGACGTGCAATTGAACGCGCGACACAATTAATTGTTGAGATTGCAGGCGGTAGCGCAGGCGTAATTAACGAAGTCACCAATCAAAACGCCTTGCTAACACGTCCTGCGGTGACGTTGAGAAAAAACCGCATTAAAAAAATGTTGGGTATTGAAATAGCTGAAACCAAAGTTACCGCTATTTTTCAACGTTTAGGAATGACCGTTGAAACGCAAGCCGATAGCTGGAAAATCACCCCAACAGGGGCGCGTTTTGATATTGCCATTGAAGCGGATTTAATCGAAGAAATTGCGCGGATTTATGGCTATAACAATTTGCCTAATAGCAGTTTATTAATGCGTGCTGAATTAGGTCAAGCCCCTGAGGCTTTATTGCCTTTGGCGCAAATAGAAGATTTACTTGTCGCGAAAGGCTATCAAGAAGCGATTACTTATAGTTTTGTAGATGAAGAAATTCAGCAGCTCATTGCCCCTGATGATAAGGTGATTAAACTTAAAAACCCTATTTCATCTGATTTATCAGTGATGCGTAGTACCTTATGGGGCGGTTTATTACGTGCGGCGTTGTATAATACCCATCGCCAACAAAACCGAGTACGTTTATTTGAGACAGGATTATCCTTTGTCGAAATAGAGGGCAAAACTATACAAACAAAACGCTTGTCTGGATTAGTTCTAGGTTCAGCACAAGCGGAACAATGGGGTGAAAAAAGCCGTAAAGTCGATTTTTTTGATGTGAAAGCCGATTTAGAAGCCTTGTTTTCATTGTCTAATTTATGTATTAATTTTACTGCTGAACAACACACTGCTTTACATCCAGGACAAAGTGCTAAATTAAGTCATGAACAAGGAGAGTTTATAGGCTGGATGGGCATGTTACACCCCACCTTAGAAAAAAAATTAGGCTTTGAAACCCAAGTATTTTTATTTGAACTTGCGCTTGAAAAAATACGCCATAAAACCATTCCACGTTTTACCCCCTTATCAAAATTTCCATCGGTTCGCCGTGATATGGCGATTTTGGTAGATGAAAAAATAACTGCAAAACAAATCACGCAATGTATAACGCAATGCCAACAAGCCGCGATAACCGAGATTCATTTATTTGATATTTATCGAGGACAAGGCGTAGAAACAGGTTATAAAAGTGTGGCTTTAAGCTTGCAACTACAAGATTCTGCACAAACGTTAGCAGAGTTTGAAATAGATGCTATATTTAGCAATGTATTAACGATATTAACCGAGAAAATCGGTGCAAAACTGAGAGATTAATTACAATGGCATTAACAAAAGCTGACTTTTCTGAAAGATTATTTGATGAACTAGGTTTAAATAAACGTGAAGCAAAAGAGATGGTTGAATTATTTTTTGAAGAAATAAAAAGTTCTCTTGATACAGGCAATGAGGTTAAATTATCAGGTTTTGGTAAGTTTGAGCTACGTGATAAAAATTCGCGTCCAGGAAGGAATCCTAAGACAGGAGAGGAAGTATCCATTACCGCAAGACGGGTAGTGACCTTCCGCTCAGGTCAAAAATTAAGAGCAAGAGTAGAAGAATATGCTGGAACCCAGTAATAATAACGAATTACCTGCGATCCCTGCAAAAAAATATTTTACGATTGGTGAAGTAAGTGATTTATGTGGGGTAAAACCGCATGTACTTCGCTATTGGGAGCAGGAGTTTAGTCAAATAGACCCAATAAAACGGCGTGGAAACCGCCGTTCTTATCAACAGGGGGATATTGTGATTATTCGCCAAATTCGGGCATTATTATATGAAAAAGGCTACACCATTGGTGGCGCAAGATCGCATCTTGAAAGTGATGATAATAAAGATGATTCGAATCAGAGTCATCAGCTTCTTCATCAAATGATTATTGAACTTGAAGAAGTGTTACAGCTCTTAAAATAACTACAAATTAGAGCGCGAATCACGTATAATTAGCACTCTTTCCTTAAAGCTAATATTTTAGCTTGTCTGAATTATTCAATCGTCGGGGCGTAGCGCAGCTTGGTAGCGCACTACAATGGGGTTGTAGGGGTCGGAGGTTCAAATCCTCTCGCCCCGACCAGTTGAATATCTAACCTCAATGCGATTGAAATCAATCCTTTATTAAACGAAATATTAAAACAAAATGCACCGCTTTCATTTAGCGATGAGAATGGAAAAATCGAGTTCTGAATTAATTATTATTAATATTTTTTTAGAATTAAGTTGTTACTACAGAACATGCGTAGAAATTCTTAAAATTGGATGCAAATAAAATCTATATTGACATCGAAGATTATTATATTAAAACCCCTGAAAAAATTCTTGCCATTCTTTCCTATATGGTTAAACATTAACGACTTCTGACTTAAAAAATAGCGCGTATAAATTGAGCCTATTTCATGTTTAGCCCTCAAAACCTTTGTTAATCAACCTGCTTCTCAATGAAAATATTAAATCTTTATTTTAAAAATATCAACTCATTAGAGGGTGAAAGTCTCATTGATTTTCAAAAAAAACCACTGCTTAATGCGGGGGTTTTTGCTATTACAGGGGCTAATGGCTCAGGTAAATCTAGCATTTTAGATGCGATTACCTTGGCTTTGTATGGTGAAACTTTTCGTTTTGACCGCCCTTCTGAACATGTTATTACTAAAAATACGACAGAAAGTTTTGCTCAAATTGAATTTTCTCTGGGTGATAAAAAATTTAAAAGTCGTTGGCAACTCAAACGTAAGCATGGTCGAGTTCAGGGGCAATTATTAGAGCCTACGATGGATTTATTTGCCCTGAATGAAAATGGGCAAGAATTTTTAGGTGAAAGTTTACAAACGGTTACAACCAAAGTAACTGAAATTATTGGAATGGATTTCCATAATTTTAGTCGTTCAATTATGCTCGCACAAGGTGATTTTTCTGCCTTTTTAAATGCGCTAGATAATGAGCGTATGGATATTTTAGAAAGAATGAGCAGTGCAAATGTTTATGAAGAACATAAACAGCAGCTTAAAATTAAAAAACAACAATCAGAACAAACATTAGCACAAATTAACATTGAATTAAAAAAACTGACTTTAATGTCTGAGCCACAATTACAAGCTTGTGAAGATGATTTAATTGATTTTAGAGAACAACTTGATGATTATAGGCAACAACAAAATGAATTAAAGCAACAACTCGCATGGCATCAACGTATAAAGTCCTTTTCAAGGCAACTTCTTGAGCTAGAAAAAAAACAATCACTTAGCCATCAGCAACTTGAGGAAACACAAAAGAAATTACAAAAAATTACTGCTTTAGAAAAAGTTAAAATTTTTGAAGAAGATATTGATGAATTAGATAGACAGCAGCAATATTTTCACCAAAGTAAAAAAAAGCTTGATAGTGTTGAATATGAATTAGGGCAGTTAAAAAAGAAACAAGCACAATTAAATACTAAAATCAATGCAGAATCTGTTAAAGGTAAAAATACAGTAGAACAAAAACAGGTGATTGATAAATTACGCTATCAAGTTCAGCAAAAAAGTGTGGTTTTAAAAACTGAAACGGGATCAGTTGAATTAATTAATAAAAAGATTAATACAAATGAAGCGCAAAAAATAACAACATTAACTTGGCTTAATGCACATACCGCTGATAAAATTTTACTAGAAGGATTGCCTCAAACTAAAAAGCTTAAACAATTAGGCAGAGATTTAGAAAAATTAAAGCTTCAATACAATGGAGCTGAAAAACAAGCAGCAGCCACGCAACAATCATTAGAAGAAACTAAGGCGCGTGAAAGCTTAGAAGTTCAGAAAATTGTTGAAACCAAGGAAGATTTAATTGAAGCCGAACAAATTTTAAAGGAAATGATTAAAGAATCGCCTTTAATAGAACGCCAACAATTAGTTGAGGATCAACTGCAAAGAACTAATAATTTCAAAGAACTATACACACTTGCAAAAATAAATAATCGTGTGACTAAAAGCGGTTTTTTAGGTTTATTTTCTAATAAAAAAATAGAAGAACGTTTAACGATTGAACAGTTAGAACAACATGCTGTTGAGATAACAGGGCAAATTGCTGAAGCGCGGTTTTTACGTAATACCCTAGAAAAAGCGATTATTAATGAGAAATTATTGAAAAAGATGCAGCAACACCGGGTACATCTTGAAAATGGCAAACCCTGTCCTCTATGTGGTGCTTTAGAACATCCTTTTTCTAAAAATACACCTAGGGAAACAGATTCTCAACAAGCTTTAAAAGATCAAAATATTAAATTACAATTGCTCATTATTAAAGCGGATAAAATTAAAAAACAAATTTTTAGCACTAAAAATCTGGATAAAAAAGAAATAGAAAATGATAATAGTTTACAAAAAAATCGCTCTGAATGGCGAATTTTAAGCAATAAATTAAATGTTGCAAGCAAGAAACTGGATATTAATAATTTTTCTTTAATGAAACAATTACTAAAAAATGAAGAAGAAACATTAAATCAATTCAAACAGCATCTCAATTTATTTCAACAGCAAGAATTATTAATCAAACAACTTAAAAATAAATTAACATCCGAAAAAGAAAATGCCGCAAATTTGAAGGATGAATTAGTAAAATTACAGCTTAAAACAGAGGCGTTACCACAAACCTTAGCAACACTTAAAACGCAGCTTGAACAAATGAAAACAGATGAACAAGCTCTAAATGATAAAACAATAAAGCAATTAGCGTTATTGGGCGAAAAAATGCCTGTTAAAAATAAAGATGCTTTGTTGGCAGAGCGTTTAAACATTCGACTACAAGACTATCGGGTTTATCTTGAAGCTGAACAATTAGTTGAAAATAAATTAGCCCAGTTAAATAAAGAATTAACGGAACACCAACAAAAAATAACCCAACTTAATGTTGAAATTTCACAAAATAAGCAAGTATTAGCCGTGGAAGAGGGCATTGGTTTATATTTAGCTATTGCTGAGAAACAATCACAAATTGTTGATGAAAAGCAACGATTTGAACAACAGAAGCAACAATTACAGCAGCTAGAACAGGCTTTAAAAGAAAAACTTCATAGCAGCCAATTTATAGATTTAGATGAACTTAAAAAAGCCTTAGCAGTCGTTGCAGAACAAGACGTTGTTACACAAAAATATGCCAGTTTACAACAACAAGCAGATCATTTAGAAACCGAACAGCAACAATTACAAGCCCGATTAAATGCAGAACAAAAGCTTAAATTAAGTCAAGATGATTATGAAACGTTAGAAGCTAAACAAAGGGCTTTACATGAAAAAATAAGCATCACTAATGACGAAATACGTTATACAGCGGATAAACAGCATAAACAAGGCATAATGCAGCAACAGTATCATCTTTTATCAGAAAAATTACAGCAGCAACAGCAGCATTTTAATGAATCTGAGGCAAATTTACGGGAAAGTGAAGAAAACGGCATTGTTTTTCGTCGTCGGGTGCAATTAAAAATTGCCACACAATTATTATCACAGACCAATAAAATTTTAGAAAAAATTAGTGATCGCTATTATATTCGCCAAGCACCCAGTGAAACTGGGCTTGCCTTAGAAATAGAAGATACTAAACAACAAAATAGTCGGCGTTTACCACAATCTTTATCAGGAGGCGAAAGTTTTGTTGTTAGTTTAGCACTTGCATTAGGGCTTTCAGAATTAGCTAATAATGGTAAAGCGGTTAATTCTTTATTTTTAGATGAAGGTTTTGGAACACTTGATTCAGAAACGCTTTATACGGTTGTTAGTACCTTGAAAAGTTTACAGGCACAGGGGAAAACAGTCGGCGTTATTTCTCATGTTGATGGCATTAGGAAGCGTATAAAAACCCGTATTGAAATGATTAAAAAACCTAATGGTTTGAGTAAATTGAGGAAAATATCATAATAATTTTTTTGTAGGAGCAAATTAATTCCATTATCAAAGATGTACTGATAAGATATGATCCATCTTTTCAACTTTAGTTTTTAAATAACCTTTGTTCTCGGTGTGAACATTGGTTTCTACAGGAATGCGTTGTCGAACGTTAATTCCTAATTTAGCTAATGCTTCAATTTTTTTAGGATTATTGGTCATTAATTTAATGGATGAAATTTCTAAAGTTTGGAGCATTAAGGCGGCAATATCATATTCTCTTTCGTCGGCTAAATGTCCCAAATGCAAATTAGCATCGACCGTATCCAAACCTGCGTCTTGTAAATTATAAGCTTGTAATTTTTTTAATAAGCCAATCCCACGTCCTTCTTGGCGTAAATAGAGTAATACGCCACTACCTACTTCAGAAATCATCTGTAACGCCATATCAAGTTGTTCACCGCAATCACATCGTCTTGATCCTAATACATCCCCTGTAAAACATTCTGAGTGAATCCGCACTAAAACATTTTCTTTATTTTTTACCTGACCTTTAACAAAAGCAATATGCTCTTTATTATCACGGGTATTGTAATAGTGTAAGATAAATTCGCCATATTGGGTGGGGATTCGCGTTTTAACTAACGTTTCTAGTTTTTGTTTCACAAGCAGCTAACAGCATTAAAAAAGAGGGGTATTTTACTACTGTTGCGTAGAAAAAGGGGAATAAGTTATTTTAGCGTGTAAATACCCATTCATCGGCACTCGAAAGGAGTGGATTAAATTGATAGTTTTCAAGCTTAAAATTTTTAATTGCCTCAGGTTCATTAAGACGGTTTTTAATTATAAAATTAGCCATTAATCCCCGTGCGTGTTTTGCATGAATGGCGACAACTTTATAAATGCCCTGTTTATTTTCTTTAAAAGAAAGGGTGAGTATTTTAGCCTTCAAGTCATTAGGTTTAATCACTTTAAAATATTCATTTGAGGCTAAGTTAATCACTAATGGACTTTGATTGGCTAAATCTTGATTGAGTACTTGCGTCATCTTGTTTCCCCAAAATTCATATAAATTCTTACCTACCGCATTTTTTAATCGTGTTCCCATTTCTAGGCGGTAAGGCTGAATTAAGTCTAAAGGTCTTAATACCCCATAGAGTCCTGATAATATTCGCAAATGTTGCTGTGCAAAATTAAAATCCTCAGGGCGATAGGTTTCTATTGAGAACCCTTTATAAACATCCCCTTTGAAGGCAAGTAATGCGGGTTTAGCATTTTGCAGCGAAAAATGATCGTCGAAATCTTGAAAACGTTGCCAATTGAGTTGTGTTAGTTTTTCACTAATTTTCATTAATGTGGCAAGTTCCTTAGGCGATAATTGCCTAAGTGTATCAATCAGTTGTAAGCTTTGTTTTAATTGTCGTGGGTAACTAAATTGAGTCTTAGGGTTAGTAGAAAAATCTTGAGTTTTAGAAGGTGAGATAATGATAATCATTAAAATGTAAGACTAGAAATTGAAAAAGAATAAAAATCTTAGCTAACTATACCAATATTTTAATTTTTTATTAAATTAAACTAGGCAAATAAAAATAACTCATGTATCATACGCATTCTTTACGGAGAGGTGGCTGAGTGGCCGAAAGCGGCGGTCTTGAAAACCGTTGAGGGTTTATCCCCTCCCAGGGTTCGAATCCCTGCCTCTCCGCCATTTATTTCATTCCTTTGAAATAGATTCTAATTTTCCAAGTATCCTCCCCGCCCTGTTTAGCAATCATTTAGCTTAGATACTATGAAACTAAAAGGGTACAAACGCGCCTTTAAATTTGATTTAATGACTTGTTTCTTAGGGTTAATTATTTTGACCGTTGGCATCGTCATTTATAGTTACAAAGTCAATGCAAAAAATACCTTAGCCTTATCTAACGCGCTTCTTAATACCACGATTAGTCATGGTGTGAGTGAAACCACCCACCATTTAAAAATTGCCGAAGACAGCACGTCTCTAGGTTCAATATTATTAGCGAATAAACTTGATTTAGTTAATGATCGCTACTTAGAAGAGCATGTTATAAAAATCTTAAAACAAACGCCCTTCCTTTTCATGTATTACATTGCCGATGAGCAAGGAAACTTTGTTTTAGGGTATCGAAATAAATTTGGCTCTATTTCCACTAAATTAATCCATAATTTAAAAAATAAACCGAACACTTTATGGAAATATCGAGATAAAAATAATCATGTTATAGAGACAAAAACACAAGATTATGCAGATTTTGATCCGAGAGTACGTGAATGGTACAAAGAAGCCAAGGCTTCTTTAAAAGTTTATTGGACAGAGGTTTATAAATTTCATAACAGTGAAGTGGATAATCTTTATCAAGAAGCTGATAGTCGTCAACAACTCTATGGTATTACGATTGCTAGTCCTATTATTGATCTTAATGGCGAATTTAAAGGCGTTGTTGGAGCCGATATTAGTTTAAATCGCGTCTCAGATTTCTTTAGCTCCTTAAAAATAGGTCAACATGGAAAAGCCTTAGTCGTCAATCAAGCCCGAAAAGTTATCTTATATTCTGATTTGACCATGAAAGAATTGACGAGTAATAAAGAAATAAAAGTTAATGATATTCAACAAGATTGGGTTAAAGAGGGGGTACAAGAATTTTTCAAGCGTTTTGAAACCGAAATTTCTTATCGTTGGAACAATAAAAATTATTTAGTAAAAAGTTATGACTTTTCTAAAAAAATCGGTAAAAAATGGTTTTTAATTGTTCTTATTCCAGAAGATGATTTTTTAGGGGAAACCAAACAAGCACGTGCAACCAGCTTATTAATCACCTCGTTAATGCTATGTTTATCCATCTTATTTTCTTTGTGGCTGTCCCGAAGCTTATCAAAACCGATTGAACATATTACTAAAACCATGAGGCAAGTCAAAAATTTAGATTTTTCTAATTTAAAACCCCTGTCTTCACCAATTCAAGAATTTCAACAAATGTCGGATGCAACCACATCCATGACCCAAGGATTAAAAGGATTTTTGAAATTTGTCCCTCCCTCCTTAGTGCAACAATTTATTGAAGAAGGGGAAGCGGCAGTCGTTGCAGAACATCAGGAACTTAACTTAAGTTTTTTCTTTTCTGATATAGAAGGTTTTACGAATCTTTCAGAGGAAATAGGCCCTAAAGAATTGATGACGGATTTATCGAATTATTTCGATCAAATGAGTCATATTATTGTTTCAAAAAATAAAGGAACGATAGATAAATATATTGGTGATTCTGTGATGGCATTTTGGGGCGCACCGAATTATATTGCTGAACATTCAAAGCTTGCTTGTCATGCTGCATTAGGTTGTAGACGTGCCATTGATTCGTTAAATGAACAGCGTTTATCTATTGGAAAAAAACCTTTTAATACCCGTATAGGTATTCATACAGGGCTGGCAATTGTTGGGCATTTAGGGTCTAGCGATCGTATTAATTATACGGTGATTGGGGATAATGTGAATCTTGCCAGCCGCATAGAAGGGGTTAATAAAATTTATCATACTAATATTATTGTAAGTCAAATGACTTATCGACAAGTTTATCAGTATTTTATATTTAGACCTTTAGATTCTATTATTGTTAAAGGTAAAAATGAGGGGATTAAAATTTATGAATTGATTATGGAAAAATCTGAGGTGGATGAGAAAACTTTGGATTTAGTGGCTAAGGCGACCCAGGCTTTTGACTACTATCTTCTTGGGCAATTTCAACAAGCACTTAAAGCTTATCATCAAATTTTAACTGATAACCCAGATGACCAGCCCGCAAAAGTGATGGTTGCTAAATGTGAACATTTTATTAAATTACCCCCTGATGAAAACTGGACAGGCGCGACACGGATGTTTGAAAAGTGATAGGTTTACAACGACTCGCTGGGTTTCCCTATCGCTCAAAAAAGAAAAAAAGTATACGAAGATGATTTTTGATACTTTATTAGAGAGACAATCAATAGCAATTAACAATGCTAAACAACGTTTAAAGATTCATAGTAATTTTCATAATTCAGAAAAAAATAATCCATTTACAAGCGTTCATAATTTATAAGAAGGAAAAAATAGGCGACACAATTAGCCTGTGGAAACCCAGCAGAGAATCACAAACAGCTGGGTTACTTGTTTCTGACTAACTTTGTAATTCTTTTAAAACTGCTTGTATACTGTCATTGGCATCCCCAAATAGCATTCGTGTATTATCTAATACAAACAAAGGATTACCAACGCCCGCATAACCCGATGCCATGCTCCGTTTTAATACAATGGTAGTTTCACCTTTCCAACATTCCAACACGGGCATGCCTGCAATGGGACTATTCGGATCATCTAACGCTGATGGATTAACAATATCATTTGCACCAATCACAATCGTGACATCAACTTGAGGAAAGTCTTCGTTAATTTCATCCATCTCAAACACAATGTCATAAGGAACTTTTGCTTCGGCTAATAAAACATTCATATGACCTGGCATTCGTCCTGCCACAGGGTGAATCCCAAAACGGACTTTTTTACCTTGACTCCGTAATAATTTTGTCATTTCATTAACGGTATGCTGTGCTTGTGCGACTGCCATGCCATAACCTGGAATAATCATAATGTTTTTAGCATCACGTAAAATTTGCGCCGTTTCAATCACATCAATTGGCTGTACATCCCCTGTGACTTCAGCCGCTTCGCCTCCTGCTGAACCAAATCCACCAGCAATCACACTTAAAAAATGACGATTCATCGCGCGGCACATGATGTAACTCAAAATTGCGCCACTACTCCCAACTAATGCACCTGTAACAATTAATAAATCATTACTTAACATAAAACCTGTCGCCGCCGCTGCCCAACCTGAATAACTATTTAACATAGAAACAACCACGGGCATATCTGCACCGCCAATTGCCATTACCATGTGAACCCCAAAGGCTAATGCAATCAAGGTCATTAATACCAGTGCAATTGTGCCACCACCCGCTTCTGTTCCTGCTAAAAATAAATTCCCTAACCCAATACAGGCAATTAAAATACCTAAATTTAACCAGTGCCGTGCAGGTAATAACAGGGGTTTACCACTAATTTTTCCACATAATTTTCCA
>CAYROI010000054.1:0-14162 GCA_964425835.1 uncultured Methylococcaceae bacterium | reverse complement strand
ATTGTTGTTTTTTTGCAAAAGAGATCACAAATATCTTCTTTTAGTAAAATAATGCCGCTAATTTTTGTTGATTTAATGAATAATATTTATCGGTGGCTTTGTTTTGTTGTTTTAAAATGTAGATATTTGTTAAAATATTAAACTTTTATCTCTTAATACTCTGAAAATAAAAAGATTTATTGTTTGTAAGCCCTAATGATTTAAAAAAATTAACGCTGAAATTAAATCTTAACACTGGTATCTAATCTGAAAATAGCGTATTCTGAAAGGTTTTATAAGTCTCTGTATCGTAAGTTAAGTATTTTTAGCTAACATATTGTCAATAGATTCAGGGTAAACATTACACAGCTGTTGTTATTTGACAACAAATTGTGGATAGCTAATCGTTTTGTAGTTTTTGGAGGGTGGATTTGTGAGTATTCCTTTGCGTCAACAGTTGACTGTTGGTCGTTATTTAATTGAACAAAAATTAAAAGGGGTTAAGCGTTACCCTTTGGTTTTGATGCTAGAGCCTTTATTCCGCTGTAATTTAGCTTGTGCTGGCTGTGGTAAAATTGATTATCCTGATGATATTTTAAATAAGCGTTTGTCAGTTGATGAATGTATGGCAGCCGTGGATGAATGCGGTGCGCCTATGGTTTCTATTCCTGGGGGAGAACCGCTTATTCATAAGGAAATGCCTCAAATTGTTGAAGGAATTGTTGCCCGAAAGAAATTTGTTTACCTTTGTACAAATGCACTATTACTTAAAAAACGGATTGATGATTACAGCCCGTCCCCTTATCTGACGTTTTCGATTCATTTGGATGGTAATCAAGAACGCCATGATGTTTCGGTTTGTCAAAAAGGGGTGTTTGATATAGCAGAAGAGGCGATTAAACTAGCTCTAGCGAAAGGTTTTAGAGTGACCATTAACTGCACATTATTTCAAGGAGAAAAGGCGCAAGAAGTTGCAGATTTCTTAGATTATGCAATGGAATTAGGCGTGGAAGGGGTTACGATTGCACCAGGATTTAGTTATGAAAAAGCCCCTAATCAAGATGTTTTTATTAAAGGCTTGGATGTTAAGGAACTCTTTCGTGGAATTTTTAGGATTGGTAAAAATCGGAATTGGAATCTAAATCATTCGTCTTTATACCTTGATTTTTTAGCAGGTAATCAAAATTACAACTGCACCCCTTGGGGGAATCCAACCCGTAATGTCTTTGGTTGGCAAAAACCTTGCTATTTACTTGATGATGAAGGGTATGCTGAAAGTTTTAAAGAATTACTAGAAACGACGCCGTGGGAAAAATATGGTAATGTTAATAATCCCAAATGTGTTAATTGTATGGCGCATTGTGGTTATGAAGCGACGGCAGTTGAAGATATGTTAACGCATCCATTTAAAGCGATGCTCACTTCATTTTTGGGTCCTAAAACAGAAGGGGCGATGGTTGAAGTTGAAACGCCAGAAAAACCAAAAGTGGATTCTTTGGAAAATATAACCATTAAAACAGAATGAGAAATGCTTAGAAACATTTAAGAAATAAGTTTTGTACACCCGCTTTCATTATAGTGGCTGAGTATTGAGAAGAAATTGACTAATTTCTAAGTGAAATGACTAATTATTACGCTTTTAAAAATTTATTTGCTTACTTTAACTTGAAGTTTTATCTATAATACCGTGAGTTTATACGCAATTAACACTAGGTTTTCGAGGTTATCTTAATGTCAATTATGGTTAAGAAAAAATATTTTTTTATACTAATTATCTTGTTGTTGGGGATAAATTCAATAAATGTTCAAGCAAAACAGCAAACAGCAAAACAAGTTGTTGAAGTGTTTCAGAGCAAATTATTAAAAGTGATGCAGCAAGGTAGCAAATTAGGTTTTCAAGGTCGCTACAAAATATTAGAAAGCGCAATTGATGCTAGTCATGATTTAACTAAAATAACCCGTGTTGTTATTGGCAGAGAGTGGGTAAAATTGAGTGAAGAACAACAGCAGAAATTAGTTGCCGTGTTTACTACGTTGAGTATTGCAGCTTATGCAGATAATTTTAAAGAATTTTCAGGCGAGTCCTTTAAGTTTGATTCAGAGGAAGAAACGACCCGTGGTGGGGTAATTGTGCATACTTATTTACAAATACCTGATGATAAAGCGGTTAAATTTGACTACATGCTAAAGAAAAAAGGCGAAAGTTGGCGTATTATCAATATAATTGCAAATGGTGTTAGTGATTTAGCATTAAAACGTTCCGAATACACGAGTATTTTAAAAAAGGACGGTTTTGATGCTTTGATTATAAAAATAAATGAAAAAATTGAATCTTACAAATAATAGTTTTTAGGTTTATAACAATGGTTTATCAAAATAAAAATAAGAGATTAAAAATACTTTCAGTATTTTTTTACTTTAGCATATTGCTACTAACAGGTTGTGCTAGTACTAATGGTAGTATTGTAAGTGCTGATGATCCTTATGAAGAAGTTAACCGTAGTATCTTTTACTTTAATGAGGGCTTAGATGATTATGTGGGTAAACCCGTTTCATCGGCGTATGATTTTGTTACACCAGATCTTGTACAAACAGGGATTGGTAATTTTTTCAATAATTTAAAAGATATTAATGTTATTTTAAATGATGCAATGCAAGGAAAATTACTTCAGGCAGGTGAGGATACAGGACGGTTTTTACTGAATACAACAGCGGGCTTAGGGGGCGTTCTTGATATTGCAAAGCATGTTGGATTAGAAAAACATGATGAGGATTTTGCGCAAACACTAGGTGTTTGGGGCGTTCCTAAAGGACCTTATTTAGTGTTGCCGATTATAGGTCCTGCAACGAGTCGAGGCGTTCCTGGGATGATTTTTGATGCAGCGGCAAATCCTGCAACTTATATTCCTATCCCGATTCGCTCTTTGGAACTGCTTAATATGAGAGTTAATGCAGAGGGAACATTAAAAGTCATTGAAGAGGGGGCATTAGACCCTTATTTATTTACACGAGAATCTTTTTTACAGTTCCGTGAACATTTAGTAACGGATGGGCAGTCTGAATTGGAGGATGATTTAGATATTGATGCACTTGATGAAAAATAACATAGACTTAAATACAATAGGAAGCTCTCTTGATAAAACGGGGAATCGTTTTGATGAGTCATCAAAAAAATAGACCAACTGATTATTAAAAAACTTAAAAAGTTAAGACGTTAATTTAAAAAGAGACAAGAATACCTAAACCATCGGCATTTTTTAAAACTTCGGTGGTTTTTTTTTATCAATAGCCGCTTCTTGTTCTTCTGTTAGTAACAGGATTTGTTTTTCAGTGGGTTGTTCCCAAACAAAATCCTTTTTTAAGTCTTCGCGTTGATATTGCCACAGAAAATAGACAATATTGGAAAATAAAAGAAAGAAAAAGAGTGGTTTCATAAATGTCTTTGCGTCAAAAGTGCTAAACCTTTTAAAACTAAATCAGGCTCAATGATGACAGAAAATGATAGGTTTTTAGCAATGATTTGAGCATCCCCCCCTGTTAATATTATCATAGTTTTCAGAGACTGTTGATTGATAGCTTGCTCAATTAATCCTGTTGCGGCATAGAGTGTTCCATTAAAAATAGCCTTATTAGTTTGATTTGCAAGACCTAGCTGATAACGCTTTTCCCTAGAGAAATTTAAGCTTGCTGTGTGTGTAGATAATGCCGTTTTCATCAGTTGTAATCCAGGCGAAATTAAGCCGCCTTGATGCTGTCCTTGCTCATTAATAAAATCCATTGTGATTGCTGTACCACAATCAATAACCCATAGGGCTTGCTGATAGTCATTGTAACTTGCAATTAAAGCTAACCAACGATCAACCCCTAATTTTTCTGGTTGCAAATAACCATTTTGAACACCCAATTCCTCCGCCGAGCTTTCTGCAATGATAATTTTTATATTGTTCCATAATTGTTGCGCTAAATTGATAACGCTTAATTTAACTTTTGCAGTACTAACCGAAGAAATAACGATGCTTTTAGGTGGGGTTAATGATTGCCAGTCCTTCGTTAAGTGTTGGGGGAAATTTGTGGATTGATGGAATAAAGCAACACTGGGGCTTATGTTATTATTAGTTTTTAAGCTCCATTTTAAACGGGTGTTTCCAATATCAACTAATAAATTCATTGGCTTTTCCTAAAACTGACTTCACCCGATGCGAAGGTTTTAATGGTCTGGGTAATCGTTTCTTTTAAGAGTAACATGCCGTTATCATCTATTCCAACAATGATGCCATCAAATTGTTGTTGTCCCCTATAAAGAGAAACCTCACGCCCTCGCATACAATCATATTTTCGCCATTCTGATAAATAAGCCTGAAAAGTTTGGGCTTCAAATGTCGCAAGTATAGGTAATAAATGATTTAATAACAAAGCAGATAAAGCATTACGATAATAATTTGTATTAGGCGTAATTTTATCTAAATCTATCCAAGGTTGATTAATCGTTGCGGTTGTTTTTTCAGGTAAATACAGGTTAAGCCCTAGACCTATAATTGCGGTGCATTCGCCACTGGATTCTCCAAAAACTTCAATTAAAATCCCCCCGAGTTTTTTATCTTGCCAATAAATATCATTTGGCCATTTTAAGCCAATATCATTAATGCCTAATTCGGCTAAGGCACGAACAACGGCAACCCCAATAGCAAGACTTAACCCAGAAAGACTGGCAAAACCATTTTCAAAAACCCAAGATAAAGAAAGATAAATATTACTTCCAAAAGGTGAAACCCATTGTCTTCCTTGACGACCACGCCCCTTTGTTTGTGATTCTGCAAAACAGACCTGACCTGATTGGGTTTTTATTTTCACCATATCTAATAAATAATTATTAGTTGATGCAATTTGTGGGTAAATTTCTAAGGTTGATAATAAAGATTTCGCCTTGGGATTCAGTGCTTTTTTAATTTGAGCGACAGATAATAATTCTAGCTTACGTTTTAGGCGATAACCTTGACCACTGACCGCAATAATTTCTAGCCCTAGTTCTGAAAAGCTATGCAAATACTTCCAAATTGCGCTACGACTTAAGCCTAAATCGGCAGATAATTCAGCGCTTGAATAAAAACGGTCTTCTGCAAGGCGAGTTAAAATTTTAGTGTGGTTATCAGTAAAAGTCACATTATTAAAGATAGTGAGAGGTTGAAGGTTAATAGTAAATTTTATTCAGTAATAGACTGCAAATACGCTTGTTCAGTCATAATAGTTACCCCCTTTGCTTTAGCGGCATCAATTTTTTTTATGCCTACTTTATCACCAATAACCAACCAATCTGTTTTTCCAGAAACCGTACTGCCTACTTTTGCACCTAAAGCACGGGCTTGTTTTTTCATTTCATCTCGTGAACCTTGTTGCATTGTGCCAGTGAAAACAATGGTTTTTCCTGTGAGTAACAAAGTGTTTTCATTACTGCGTTCGATAATATTACTAATTTGTAAATTAAAATTTAGGGCATAAATACGATCAAAAATTGGTTTAATTTTAGCAAGCCCTTGGATGATAATCTTTGCGGTTTTTTCAGCAAAACCGTCAATGGCAATAATTTCTTGTTCTGTTAAGGTAAATAATGAGGTCAATGAATAATGGGTTAATAATTTTTCACTATTCCCTCGTCCCAGTCTAAAAATCCCAAACGCGGCTAGGAAACGCCAATCTTCAATAGACTCCGTTCGACTTCGGCGTAATTGTTCGACTAAATTACTAGATTGTTTATCCCCAAATCCAAAATTTTTAAAATCATTTTCATTGAGTTTATAAATATCAACAATATTACGAATACCTTGTTTATATAACTTTTCAATGGTTGCTGTGCCAAAACCATCATTATTGGCTAAAGTTTTAAAAAAATATTCCATGGTGTTAGTGAGTTGTGCCGAACAATTTAAGTTATTGGTACAGACTAAAAAATCACCATCCCAAATTAATTCATGATGACAACTTGGGCAGTGTGTGGGCGCACGCGTTTCGACAGATTTTATCACCTTTTCAATTTTAGGAATAACTTCGCCGCTTCGTGCTAACTCAATAATCGCGCCCCTGCCAATGCCTTTATCCACTACCATTTTATAATGATGTACCGTTGCGCGTTGTAATAATGCCCCACTTAATCTAACAGGTTCTAATTCTGCGACCGGGGTAATCCGTCCTGAGCGTGAAGTTTGCGGGGTAACACTTAAAACTTTAACTTCAGCGGTAGCAAGGTTTTCTTTATACGCAATTTGCCAGCGATGATGGTGACGGGTTGCGCCCATCGTTTGTTTTATCTCTGTATCCGTGACTTCCAAAACCACGCCATCCACCTCGTAATCTGTTTGATGCCAGATGTCTTTGATGATGTTATCAAAATCTTTTAATAATAAGGCTGGATAGCCTGTCCAACTAGGTAAAATAGCAAAGGGGAAAAATACCACAGCACCTGATTTAATCGCTTGTTCAGCATGAGGACTTAACGCTTTTTCTTTAATAATACTAGCTTGGAAATTACGGCTGTTATCAAATTGATCAGCTAAATTTTTTGCAAAATAAGTTTTACTAATGACAATTTCACCTGCGCCTAAACCTCGTTTCCCGTGGTTTGCAACTTGTAAACCACGGGTAAAAGTTCGGGTTATATCTGTGCCTTTTGTCCCATCTCCTCGCGTATATAATTTTTTTCCATCATCATAGGCAGCATAACCATCAAGCTTGGGAGTTACTCTAAAAATAAGGCTCTCAAAGGTTTTATTTAAACTTAACGCTGATTTTTCAACCCGTTTTAACCAACGTTTAATTTCTTCTAAAGTATAAGCTTTATCGGTTGAGAGCATTTTCTCAGGTAAACGAACGGTTTTGCTTTCTGTAACGGGTTCAGGTTCTACTTGCGTAATTAATGGATGTTGAGGGTCACGTTTTTTAAGTTCTGCCAGAAAAATAAAATCATAGTCAGCATCTGAAATTAAAGTGTCACCGCTTCGATAAAGCGCATTACTAATGATTAGAAATTCAGACAATTCAGTAGTAGAAAGATTTTCGACTTGTTGATTAATAGCAATCTCAACCAGCTGTTGTTCCGTTAATACGTTAAGATTTATATTAGCTTGTTGAAGAATTTGTTGTTGATTATGGTTGAGCATGAATATTATTATGGCTTAAGTGATTATTTTTAGGGCTAACAAATACGTGGTAATTGCTCACCGCTCAATAAATCTAAGACTCTTTGTGTGCCTAAAGTAGTTTTTAAACTCACGATGTCTTTGCCATTTACCGCAGTAACCTTGCCAATAACACGCGCTTGTTGTCCTAATGAATGTTGGTGTAAACAATTTAAGGTTTTCTTAGACGCTGATGCCGCAACAAAAAGTACAAAACAACCTTCATTAGCAATATATAAGGGATCAAAGCCTAAAATCTCACAAGCACTTTTTACACTTTCTTGTATAGGTAAGCTCGTTTCGTTGATTTCAAATTGTCGCTGTGACTGGGTTGCTAACTCAATTAAACCACTCGCAAGTCCGCCACGGGTTAAATCACGTAAACAATGTAATTCAATTCCCTGATTAATTAAAATTTGGACTAAGCCTGAAAGATCAGCACAATCACTTTTTAAATCATTTTCAAATTCAATGCCTTCTCGTTCCAACATAATTGCCATGCCGTGACGGGCAATATCACTGTTAATAATGATGTGATCGCCCACTTGAATATTATTTGGATTAACATTGATATTATCTGCAATGATACCAACCCCTGCGGTATTAATATATAAACCATCGCCTTTACCTTTTTCAACGACTTTGGTATCCCCTGTAACAATTTTTACCCCAGCTTGTTGGGCTATTTTCTGCATGGATTCTAAAATACGTTGCAAATCGGGAATTGAAAAACCTTCTTCAATAATCAGTGAACAAGTAATATATAAAGGCTTTGCACCACTCATCGCTAAATCATTTAATGTGCCACACATAGCGAGTTTTCCAATATTACCGCCTGAAAAAAATAAGGGGTTTATAACATAAGAATCCGTCGTCAAGGCTAATTTAGCGGACTCAATGTGAAGGATTGCGCTATCGTGTTTTTGATTTAAAATATCATTATTAAAGATGGGCTGAATAATATGATCAATCAATTGTTGCATCATTCGTCCACCGCCACCATGTGCCATCACAATTTGTTTCGGTTGGTGAGGTAGGGGACAGCTTAGAGTTAATTTAGTCATGAGCGCGATAACGATAATAAGCGGCACAAGCCCCTTCAGATGAAACCATGGTTGCCCCTAAAGGATGTTCAGGGGTACAGGTTTTAGAAAATTCAGGACAGGCATTCGGTTTTAATAAACCTTTCAAAATATCACCACTACGACAGGCTGGCGGTTCTTGGGGGTTAATTGATGCGACTGAGAAACGTCTTTCTGCATTCCAATCATTATAATTATCTGTCAGCGTTAAACCACCCTTTACAATTGTGCCTAATCCTCGCCATTGTTGGTCAGCAATATTGAAAACTTGTTTTAATAATTGTTGAGCAGCTTGATTGCCTTGTTGTGTGACTACGCGACGATATTGGTTTTCAACGTGATGGTGTCCTGATTCTAGTTGTTTAATACAAAAATAAATCCCTTGTAATAAATCCACAGGTTCAAAGCCTGTAATGACAATTGGGATTTTGTAGTCTTTTGTAAGGGGAATATATTCATGATAACCCATGATTGTACACACATGACCTGCCCCTAAAAACCCTTCGACTTGATTATTTTTATCGTCTAATAATGCGGCCATAACAGGGGGTACACGTACATGAGAAGCAAGAACTGAAAAATTTTTTAAGCGTAATGTTTTGGCTTGATGAACGGTTAAAGCAACGGTTGGGGCTGTGGTTTCAAAACCCACACCAAAAAAAACGACTTCTTTATCTGGATTATTTTGTGCAATCTTGAGACTATCTAAGGGGGAATAAACAATGCGAATATCTGCCCCATTAGCTTTTAGGGTTAATAAATCTTTCTCTGAACCTGGTACACGTAACATATCACCGAAAGAGCAAAAAATAACTTTTTCTTGTTGCGCGATGGCTAAGGCTTTATCAATAATGTGTAACGGCGTGACACAGACAGGACAACCAGGGCCATGAATCAGGCGGATGTTATCGCTAAGTAATTGATCTAACCCGTGTTTAATAAGGCTGTGTGTTTGTCCGCCACAGACTTCCATAATCGTCCAAGAACGGGTTGTTATTTTTTTTATTGCATTAATAATTTGTGCAACCGTTTTAGTATTACGATATTCGTCAACAAATTTCATAGATTTTCGCTAAATTTTTCTAATGCTTGAAAAGCATTTAAGCTTTCACGCGCCTCATGTTCATCAATAATTGACAGTGCAAAACCTGCGTGAACAATTACGTAATCATTGATTTTCGCCTCAGGTAAATAAGCAAGGCTCACTTCTTTTTTGATTCCTGAAAAATCTATTTTACCTGTTCGTGAAAGAGGTTCACTCCCTAAAATAGCGATAATTTTACCTGGTACGGCTAAACACATAAATTAAAATAACCTTCAATTAGAGAATAGAATGACACAAAATATTAATCCTTAAACCGTTTAATATCAAATGCCGCGATAGACAAATTACTTTTGCCCTCAATAATAAGTTGTGCCATTATTTTTCCAATAATGGGGGATAATTGAAATCCATGTGCTGAAAATCCAAAAACATGATAAAAATTTTCTACCATCCTTGATGGACTTATGATGGGTAGGTTATCAGGCATAAATGCTTCTATTCCTGCCCAAGTACGAATAATACGAACATCTTTAAGTTGTGGAAATAATGCCATCACCGTTTGCGCGCTTTCACTCAATTTATGCCAGTCCATTTCTGTCGTTTGCCGTTCAAAATTCAATCGTGCCAAATGCGCCCCACCAATCACTAACGTCCCATTCTGCATTTGTTTAAATGAAAGCTTTCGACTAGCCGCGCCAATAACAGGGTCAATAAAATGTGGCAAGCGTTCCGTAACCATCATCATCGGGGTTTGTGGTATTAAGGGAACAGCTTCACCCAAGGCGGCGGCAAATTTATTTGCCCAAGCCCCTGCACAATTAACAATAATTTCAGCTTCAAATTCACCTTGTTGCGTACGAATCTGCCAAATACTCGCTATTTGGTTGAGTCGATAAACCTCTGCATCTGTATAATATGTAACCCCTAAGGATTCAGCTTTATGACGAAAAGCGGTTAAGGCGTGATAAGGTCTTGCATAACCATCTTCACGACAAATTAATGCGCCTATACAATGCGCTGATAAAGCAGGAACAAGCTGATATAGTTCGCCTTTATCAATAATTTCTTCATGGTGATAACCTAATGATGTAACCAAAGCGTGCCGCTGTTGTAATTTTTTTAAATCGGCTTCATTTTCAGCCACGCGTAGTTGCCCTGGAAAATAACTATCACAATCAGAATCAACCAATGCTTCAATGTTACGCCATAATTTTGCAGCTTCTACGGTTAAAGGAATTTCTGCCACATCACGGTTTAACTGCCTTAATCCCCCCGCATTAACCCCTGAAGCATGACGACCTGGGCTATCTTTTTCAACGACAATACAACGGCAACCACGCATTGCCAATTGTAGCGCGATAGATGACCCCATTAAGCCGCCTCCTATAATTAAAACTTCCGTTTTCATTTTTTCTCCTGTGGAAATAAATCCGCTAATTGTCCCAAACTTATTGGCGTGACAGGTGGTCTTCCACGGTATAGCCCTGATTCTGGCAAGGATTTTCCTGTTTCAGCAGCAACAATATGAGCGACTGCATTGGCACATTGCCTGCCTTGACACGCGCCCATGCCACAGCGGGTAATAAATTTAACCTGATTACTATCATCATGACCTACGGCTATTGCCGCACGAATTTCCCTCGCACGAATTTCTTCACAGCGACAAATCAAGGTATCATTATCTTTTATGACTAATAAATCAGCTGAAATGGCAAACCAAGTTTCTAAAAAAGGTCGAATACAGCGTTCTCGTTTTTTGGCCATTTTTGCAATAGACGCTTGTTGATTTCGTTGTTGTTTATCTATTTTTCCTAACGCATAACTAGCTTGGGTTGCCGAAATTTCGCCCGCATATTCAGCCGATTTTGCCCCGTTAATTCCTGCGCCATCCCCTGCAATCAAAATCCCTTCAAGATTCGTTCTTCCCCATGAGTCTTGTTTAGGTCGCCAACATTGTTGGCTCTTATCCCAAAAATGCTCACACCCTGCCGCTTGTGTTAGCCAAACATGTGGAATAACCCCAAAATGGGTTAATAATAGATCGGTTGTTAAAGTTTTTAACTTTCCCTTATGTTTAAAGCTAATAAGACTAAGTTTATCCTTTCCAATCGCTTTTAATTCACTAACACCTGTCAATACAGGGACATCGGCTTGTTTTAATTCACGTTGTAGCTTAATCCCTTTCAATAAATAATGCGCCGCTAATAAAGCACGTGGTAATTTGGATAAGGCGTTAATATGATTTGCTGTTGTACTCATATCCAATAAGGCGTTGACTTTAACGCCTGCTCGAATATATTGGGATGCCAATAATAATAGTAAAGGCCCTGAGCCTGCTAAGATTAGTTCTTTATCAGGAACGACACCTGATGACTTAAATAAAACTTGTCCAGCCCCTGCATTCATTACGCCTGGCAATGTCCAGTCAGAAAAAGGAACTGGTCTTTCCATCGCCCCCGTAGCAATAATAACTTGGTCAGCAGTAATTATTTGGGCTTTATCATTTTTAATGATTGCAATTTCACGGTGCTTATTTAATGACCAAACTTGGGTGTTAGGAAAATAATCAACAGTGGATAAACGAAAATTCTCAGCCAATTTTTTTCCATAAAGATAATCTTCGCCTAATTGCTGTCCTCGTTCTTTAGGTGAGGTTTCAATTCCACGATAAATTTGCCCACCAACAGCGGCTTGTTCATCAATTAAGGCAATTTCCAATCCTTGTTTAGCGGCGGTTATTGCTGCAGAAAGTCCCGCAGCCCCCGCACCAATAATCACTAACTGATAATGTTTTTTCATGATTCCTGCCTTGGATAAGTCATTACCCCTTGTTGAATTTCAACCTGCATCCCCTCTTTCACATAAGTGCTACAACCGCGTTGATTAGGTTTACCATCAATGACCATTAAACATTCAAAACAAACCCCCATCATGCAAAAAGGCGTGCGTTTAGCCCCTGAAATCGGCGTAGTCCGTGTATAGGGTAAACCATGGCTGAGTGCCGCCGCCGCTACGGTTGTTCCCTTTGCAACTTGGATTTCCTGATTATTTACGGTTAAATTAATGCGATTATTGGGATCAAATGAACTTTGTTTAAACATTTTCTCGCCCTATAACCTAATTTTACTTAAAATATCTTTATGTTCAAACACCATAGATTCTTGCAAGTCCAGGTCTAAGCCGATATGTGAATGCTTAGCACGTTTATACATCGCCAAGGCAATGGCGACATCAATATAAGCTAAACCGACGGCATTAAAATAAATCCGTTCATCATCAGATTCCCGTCCTACTTTATGCCCTGAAACCAGTTCATGTAAGTCGGCATGAATATCATTATGTGATAATAAGCCTTCTGCATACATTCGGCTTAACGTTTGTCCACGATGGGTTACTGTTTCCCAGTCATCACAAATAATTTTGTCACATTGTTGGGCAACTTTGTATTCATCTTCCCAGCCGCCAATATGACTATAAAACGCGCCCTTTTTCATCCATTCTGCTTTTAATAAAGGGGCTTGAACGCTGGTTGCAGTAACTAAAATATCAGCATTTTCCATTGCTTTTTTAGCATTAGTTTCTGCTTTAATAAAGTTTATATCAGGTAATAAAGGGGATAATTCATCAATAAATTGCTGTTCTTCTGCGATTGTTTTTGCGGCAACGCGACATTCTTTTAAAGAGGGTCTGACAATTTTCATGGCTAACAAGTGCATTTTTGCCTGTTCCCCTGCCCCGATAAAACCAATACTTTCACATTCTTTACGGGCTAAATATTTCGCGGCAATTCCCCCCACAGCAGCAACGCGAATATTTGACGCTAATGTCCCTTCCATGAGGGCGACAGGAAAGCCTTTTTCAATTTCTGATAAAATAAAAACCGCAGATAAATTTTGCATTTGGTATTTTTTGGGATTCCGAGGAAAAACCGAAACCCATTTAACCCCACAAATTTTTTCATCTAATAACGTAGCAGGCAAACAATTAATCCGTTCTTGAGAAGCTGGGTTAAAAATCTGTACAATTTTTTCAGGAAATAAAATTCGATGTTCTTCAAAATCAAGCATCGTTTTTTCAGTGACTTCAATTGCCATTCGAATATCAAAGCACCCAGCATCTAACAAATCTTCTTGGGATAAGTAAGAAAAACTAAGTTCATGCGGTTTCATAAAGTTCTCCAAAATAATTTAAGCCTATTTTAATCGCCTTAATTGGCAAAGCAAAGCGATAAAATTTAAGACGTGTAAACTATTACAAAGAATCAAGGAATACTATAAACATTTTCCCCCTAACGGGACTGCGTAACATCAGTTAATAAAAAAATAAAACCTACTGATCCGAATGGCACTTACTTAACATTAAAACTCATTTTATGTCTTGTTCCCAAGCTCCAGCTTGGGAATGCCTACTGTCAAGCTCTGCTTGGCGATACTAGAAGCAGAGCTTCTAATTAGGCGTTCCCAACGAAGACGTTGGGAACGAGCCACGTGAATGTTGGGTTACGAAAAGCATGTAACCCAACCTACACAGCTTTGTGTCATATCAGTTAACTAAAATCCCATTGTGTTGGGGATAGATAATGACCTTGCATTTCTGGACTTTGGATTAGAGTCGTTGCTAAATCTTCAAGATTCAGTGAGCCGTCGGTTAGATTCTTTTCCTGAAATTGTTGACCTTCAGGTTCTGAATTTCGTCCTAAGAAGCAATTAAAATATACAATTGCAAGAAATAAATGCAACTATTGCAAGGAAATGATTATGATTATTCGGGATAGACTTAATAAAGTAATTGAAAAAAAAGGTATAAAACCTAAAGAAATGGAAGAACTAACGCATATAGATAGAATGAAATGGTCAAACCTTAAACGTAAATCAATAAGAGCAACAG
>CAYROI010000053.1:12877-14575 GCA_964425835.1 uncultured Methylococcaceae bacterium | reverse complement strand
GATACGTGGGCATCCCATTGTCAATGGCAAGCAGAAAAATTAGGCGTTAATTTTAAGCTTGTGTTTGTCAATGCACAGCCTACGAAAAAACAAAGTCCAGAAGAAGCCGCGCGTGATGCCCGTTATCAAGCCTTAAAAAAATTATTAACTACGAAAGATATTTTATTAGTGGCACAGCATCGTGAAGATCAATTAGAAACGGTTTTATTGCAATTATTTCGAGGCGCGGGCATCCAAGGACTGTCGGCAATGGCAGAAATATCTATTTTTGGGCAAGGACAATTATTAAGACCTTTACTAGATTGCTCACAACAATCTCTTAGAGATTATGCGAATCAACAACAATTAAACTGGGTAGAAGATCCTAGTAATCAATGTGATAATTTTGAACGTAATTTTTTACGAAATCAAATTATTCCACAGTTAAAAACCCACTGGCAGGCATTAGATAAAACGGTGGCAAGAACGGCAAAACATTGTGCGAATGCCCAGCAATTATTAACTGAGTTAGCGGTTAATTTATTAGCCCAGCTAATGAATGCGGATAACAGTCTCTCTATTGAGGCTTTATTAGCCCTTGACCCCCATCAACAATCTTTGGTGATTCGGCAATGGTTTGCCCATTTTAATTTAAAAATGCCCAGTGTTCGTTTTATAGACCAACTTTTCAACCAAGTTATTGCTGCTAAAAAAGAGGCAAACCCTATTTTGAAACGCCATGATTGCAATATTCGGCGTTATCAAAATAATCTGTATTGTTTAAGCGAAACAGATAAAATTTTTAAACCCCTTTGTTGGTCAAAAACTAATAAAAAACTCCCCTTATCTGAATCTACTTATTTACAAACGCTTTGCGCAAATACAGGCATCCCACAGCAGCTATGGCAACAATCAACCGTTTTCATAAAATATAGAACCGGCGGTGAAAAAATAGCTTTGCCTCATCGTAAAGGACATCATTCTTTGAAGAATTTATTTCAAGAAGCGGCAATTCCACCTTGGGAACGTGAACAAATTCCTTTAATCTATTTTGATGATAAATTGGTTGCTATTGCTGATTTATGGATAAGTTCAGCCATTTTAACAACCGTCACTGATAGAAGCTGTTATCAGCTCAAATGGTTTCGGTAACGTTGGATATCAACATTAACCGCTATGGGACTATTTTTTGACAAAGATGTTATAAATTGTTGACAATAATAAGGTATTTGCAAACTGCCTTTCGCCCCAAAACCATTAAAAATAGCTAATTGCGGGTACGTAGGATGTAAACCTATAAAAGGTTGCTTATCTAAGGTACAAGGGCGTACATTCGCCTGTTGCTTAATTAACTGAGCTTTCGTTGTTTCAGGTAAGACAGCCTGCAAATTTTTTAATAATGCCGCTCGTCCCTCAGTTGTATTTGTCGTATTAATGTTTTCCCTATCAAATGTTGCTCCTATACGAAAATTATAATCATCTAAAGGCATCATCCATTGCCCATAATTAAGTAAATGATTTCTCAATGGCTGTGGATTTTTTAAGGTTAAAATTTCCCCTTTCACAACCTGAAAGGGTAAATAAGAAAACCAAGGATTATTAATCGCCAAATACCCTTCACAGAAAATAATTTTTTTTGCTTTGAAATGTTGATATTCAACTAAATCGGTTAAATTTATCGCGTTATAATCTAATGAATACTGCTGATAACATTGTTGA
>CAYROI010000053.1:9854-12777 GCA_964425835.1 uncultured Methylococcaceae bacterium | reverse complement strand
GATTTAACAAAACGCATTCCTGTGACAGGATTAATTAGACCTGCCGCAACCTGCGAGGCATTTTCCAATCCATTATCAATAATGGCAACTTTAAAACCTTGTTGGATTAATTCAAAAGCTAACAAACTACCTGCCAATCCTTGACCGATAATTAAAAAATCAATTTTCATTATGGCGTTGCTAAATCAGGTTCTACCCCATAAATTCTTAATGCCCCTGCCATTACTTTAGAAAAAACAGGCGCGGCAACTAATCCGCCATAATATTTACCTTTCGGTTCATCGACCATTACCGCAATAACAAAACGCGGATTACTTGCAGGAGCTAGTCCTACAAAAACCGCTGAATAATCTTTTTTTGAATAACCGCCTTTGTTAGCTTTTTTAACCGTCCCTGTTTTTCCAGCAACCCGATAACCTGTAATACTGGCACGTCTCCCTGTTCCGCCAGGTTCGATGACATGTTCCAGCATTTCACGAACCTTGTTTGCAACCTCAGCTTTGAAAATACGTCGCGGATTATTATCACGCTCTCTTTTTAATAAACTCACCGAATGTAAAATACCGCCATCTGCCAATGCAGTATATGCTCTTGCCAATTGTAAGGTTGATGTGGATAACCCATAGCCAAAAGACAAGGTCGCCTGAGAAAAGTCATCCCATTTTATTAAAGGTAATAATTTACCACGCGCCTCTCCTGGAAACCCAATATTAGCAGAATCACCAAAACCCAAGCGTTTATAAATACGCCATAAATAATGATCAGGCATCAATAATGCAATTTTACTGGCAGCCACATTACTAGATTTCTTTAGCACTCTGGTCAAACTCAATAAGCCATAATTGTGTTCATCTCTGACCCAGTTTTTACCAATTTTATAAGAACCATTGGTGCGAACTTTTGAGTCTTCCGAAATATAACCTCCCTCTAATGCCGCCGCAATCACAAATGGTTTCATTGTAGAGCCTGGTTCAAAAACATCGGTAAACGCCCTATTTCGGTAAACCCCAGTTTTTAAATTTTTACGGCTATTGGGGTTAAAAGCAGGTTGCGTTGCAGCGGCTAAAACATCCCCTGTTTTAGCATCTAAGACCACTAATGAGGCAGATTTTGCTTGGTGTTTAATAAATGCGTATTGTAACTCTCTAAAGGCTAAATACTGAATCCTTCGGTCGATACTTAAAGTTAAGTCTTTACCAGGGATTGATTTTTCAATATTTTCAAAATCTTCAACAATCCGTCGTCGTCCATCTCGAAGAATTCGTTTAACGCCTGCTTTACCTTTTAATTGTTCTTCATAAGCGCGTTCTACCCCCTCTTGCCCGACATCATTAATATCAGTAAAACCAATTAAATGTGCAGACATGACCCCTGCGGGATAAAAACGCTTGAACTCTCGATCAAAATGAACCCCTTTGATACTAAGCTTCCTTACTTTTGATGCTAACTCAGGACTAATGCGACGTTTTAAATAAGAAAAATGTGATTTTGAAATTTTATTATTAAGAAGCTTGATTTTAGAATCGGGTAAATCAAGCACATTGATCATTTGTTTGATTTGTTGCGATTGGTTTCTATCTAACTTTTGTGGATTAACCCAAATTGAAAGCACAGGCGTACTAATCGCCATGATCTCCCCATGACGATCAAATATTTTCCCACGATAGCTTGAAACGGGTACTTTACTTAGATAGCGCTTAGCCCCTTGTGCTTGTAAAAACGCCTTATTAAAAACTTGTAAATCTATCGCCCGCAATACTAAGGCCAGCATTCCCGATAAAATGATAATCAATAATAATCGTCTACGAATAGCAAAAATTCTTGTTTGTTTTGATTGTTTGGTATCGCCTTTAAAAAAATCATGCATAAGCTACAATTTCTCTTGATTTCTTAAATAAATAACTTTTTTTCGATGCGGGAATATTAACCCTAAATTTTCAATCGCTTCAGTTTCCACACGATTTTCTGAGGTTAACGTGGTAATTTCCAATTGTAATTGCCCCCACTCAATTTGCTGTTTATCCAAATATTTTTGTTGTTGCTGAATCTCAAAGAACAATAATCGAGTTTGATATTTGTTATACACCACTCCCAAAGCAGACGCCATTAATACACTTACCAATAAAAACCAAATTAAAAAGCGAACAATACTCACTTTAAACTCGCTCGGCAATCCGCATAACGGCACTACGTGAACGCGAATTTAAAGCAACTTCTTCTTTACTTGCACGCACCATTTTCCCTACCTTTTTTAATAGACCTTGCTCCAAATCGACTTCTTTAATAGGTAATTTTAAAGGATCATATTTACGCCCTGATTCACTACGAATAAAGCGTTTCACAATTCTATCTTCCAGTGAATGAAAAGAAATAACCACTAGCCGCCCACCTGGTTTTAATGCGGATGCTGCTTGCTGTAATACTGCTTTTAATTCATCCAATTCATGATTAACGGCAATACGAATCGCTTGAAAACTACGCGTTGCAGGATGTTTATGTTTTTCTTTTACAGGGATAACATCAGAAATTAATTTTGCTAATTGTAAGGTTGAAACTAAAGGCGTTTGTTGTCGCTCACTCACAATTGCACCTGCAATTCTACGCGCAAAACGTTCTTCACCATAATCAAATAAAACTTGAACCAATTCCGCCTCATCAACTCGTTCTAACCATTGCTGTGCTGATAGACCTGTTTCTGTATTCATTCGCATGTCTAAAGCACCCTCTCTTAAAAAGCTAAAACCACGTTCAGCGGTATCAAGTTGAGGAGATGAAACTCCTAAATCTATTAAAATACCATCAATTAAACCCGTCCACGCCTTATCTTTTACAATGGATTCTAGCTCTATAAAACTACCATGAGATAAATTAAAACGAGAATCGGCACACATTTTTTGAGCATCAGTTGAATGAATCGCCTCTA
>CAYROI010000053.1:0-9754 GCA_964425835.1 uncultured Methylococcaceae bacterium | reverse complement strand
TTAAAACGAGAATCGGCACACATTTTTTGAGCATCAGTTGAATGAATCGCCTCTAAATCTTTATCAATGGCTAATAATCGCCCGTGAGAATTTAATTTTTCTAAAATTCCACGACTATGACCTCCCCGTCCAAAAGTACAGTCAATATAAAAACCATTGGCTTTGATATTTAAACCCTGCAAGGTTTCGGCATACATAACGGGGAGATGTTTCATAAAAACGCGTTGTGATAACTAAAAAAACTAAATTTATCTTTTCAAAAAGAAATATAAATATCTACATTTCAAAACCATTTTTTTTGCTTCTTTGGTGATAACACGACAAGTTTCATATTTTTCTCGCCCAGGTGTACTTTGTTTTTTTATTGCACCCGCTTCGATTGAATATTTAAGATTAATTGACATTTTCCCTGTTCTTGAACGCGTATCGGTTGCCGCCGTATTTAAAATGCCATTTTTTTTAAAATCCCAAGTAATGTTTACCGCTTTTTTTTCTTTATGTAAAGCGGGGGCTTCTGCATATAAATTCCATTTCCCAAGAATTGAAGAATTATCTTTAAGTTTAATGTCTTCTGCCGCTTGTGCAAAAGATGCACTCATTAATAATGCAAGCAAAGGTAATAATTGACTAGATTTTTTCATAATTTTAACCCTTAAATTAATTTTACTGTAATGTACGATTTTGATTATAACAATTAATAACGGTTTGTGAGCTTAAAAAAACTTTTTAACATTAAACAGAGTTATAGTTATCACAACATCTATGAAAATAAATTTCATTAGACCTAGGTCTTATTTATGATTTAAGGTATAATCTCAAGCTTTATAAAAGGGGGCGACTTGGCTTCGACGCGGGTAGCAAAACCTTGAGTGCATGTCAAGCACAGTACCGCTTGTAAAACCTACTGATATTAAAGTATTCGCAAATGACGAAAACTACTCAATGGCTTTAGCTGCTTAATTGTAGCAACCATTCCTTTGACCGTGTGTGCTTATGCGCGCGGAGTTCTCACGAACATTCAGAGGTCATCTACATAAGATCGCGGCAAGGCTTAGTTCGGAGCTGGAAGCGTTAAATCCAATCGAAATCGCTGGTTATTTTCTTGGCTCGTCGGGTAACAATCAGTTAAATCAAAGCACGAGATAAACATGTAGAGCTTATGGCAGAGTGCTTGCGGACGCGGGTTCAATTCCCGCCGCCTCCACCAAATTTTAAAGCCTGATACTAAATATAGTATCAGGCTTTTTTGTGTCTCCTCAATCTTGTTTATACTATCTCAAACAAAATATAAAAACAAAATGAATCAACAACGAACACTTATTCATATTGGCTATCACAAAACAGGCTCTACTTGGATGCAAAATGTATTATTTCAGCCAAAATATGGTTATATCCCTCTAATGAATCATCGGGAAGTTTTTGAAAATATAGTTCGTCCTCATGGATTATTATTTCAACCGCAAGCCCCCCAAAAATTGATTTTAGAAAGAACTAAGAAACTTGATTCAAAAATGATTGGGGTTATTTCTTCTGAAATTCTTTCAGGTAATCCTTTTTATGGCGGACGAGAAAGCGATCAATTTGCACAACATCTTTATAAAATTGATCCAAACGCGCGTATTCTTATTTCGATTCGCTCTCAAGTTCCAATGTTGGTGTCAGTTTATATGCAGTATATTTCTCGGGGGGGAACGCTTTCCCCTGAGGCATTTTTTAGTGATCATCCTATGATTGGTTATACGTCTTTTTCACCTGAGCATTTTGAATACCATCGTTTAATTAAACTTTATCATACCTTATTTGGTATAGATAACGTCATGGTCGTCACTCAAGAGTCTCTTGCTGAAAACGCCTTGTCATTTGCACAAAATATTTCAAATTTTGCAAATGCTATTCCTCTTACAGCATTAAATAACAATCAAGTTGGTACAAGCAATCCTGAGTACACCGCGTGGTTACTTCGCCGTATCAATCATTTTCGCTCAGGTCCTGTAAGCTGTGAACCGATGATTGATCTTGGTTTATTTTCTAATACGCTCTATAGAATAATAGCGGCTTTAGGACGACAAACAATTGTTAAGAATTTATTAAAAGATTTTTGTCCAATCAAAAGCTATGTTACCACTTGTTTTGAAGGGCGGTTTCAGAAAAGTAATCGTCAATTAAAGGCAATGTTAGGTGCTAAAATTAATTTAGAGCGTTATGATCTTTAAATAATGAATAAAAACCATAAAAAAAGGAGATGTAACCCTTTTTCTCGGTGGCTGACCTCTTGATTATACTGCAAAAAGTTGGATTTTACAGTAAAAGAACCTGTTTTGGTAATTTAATTAACACTTGTATCTTAACGCCAGTGTTCATTTCATTTAGAGCCATAAATGGCACTATCCAATGACGGTTGAATGAGAGGTAGAGACATTGTAAGTTGCTCTTGATTAAAAAAACCGTGGGTCAGATTAGTACCTATCTCTCTTTAATAACGTCTTTAAATGCGAACAGTATCTGACTCCTTTTCTTGCATGCAGACCCATTTATCTTTTTCCTTTTTAATTTACAGGCAAGCTTTAATTATCAATTAAATTACTCGCCTCTTTTGTATTAACAAAACCGTGATATTATCACTTGCTTCTCGTGCTAATACCGATTGTACTAATTTATTTGCTTTCCATGATAAGGTATTAGGCGTATTCAAAGTAGCCGTGATGTCATAATCGTTAAGTTCAGATGATAACCCATCGCTACAAAGTAATAAAATTCCCTCGTTTATATTTCCTGTAATCGTGTCAATCTTAAGCGGGGTATTTCCACCTAATGCTTGGCTAATAAGATTTCGTTGAGGGTGAATTTTAGCTTGTTGTACATTAATATCTCCGCTATCAATCAATGTTTGAATAAAAGAGTGATCGTGTGTGAGTTGTTTCAATTGTCCTTTTTCAAATAAATACGCACGACTATCGCCAACCCAAGCAATTTCAAAGCGTGTTTTAACTATTTTAGCAGCAACAACAGTGGTTGCCATGCCTTTTTTCCCTTTTAAGGTTGTTGCTCTTTGACAAATTTCGTCATGCGCTTGCTTAATAGCCTCAATTAGACTTAAACCTTGATTAACGACGTGAGTAATATGTGAGACCGCTAGTTGACTTGCAATTTCCCCCCCTTCATAGCCCCCCATTCCATCCGCAACGACCCATAATCCCGTTTTTGAGCAGGCTTTAAAAGCATCTTCATTCAAAGACTTATGATTTCCTGTCACAGAAAGGACAGAATCTATAAAAGGTGAAGGCAATAATTTTTTATCATCCATAAGTATTCGCTTTTAAGCATTCATTTATTGGCAAAAATTATTTTGCAAGAGATTAATCATCAACCGTAACGGAGGGGCTGGATTACGATGACAGGTTAAATTATGGCAAAACTTAGAATCAATGGTTAATAATAACTGCTGAACTTTGGGTTGTTGAAGTTTACTTGAGATCCATTCCAACGCATAAAGTTGTCCAGAAGAACGTTTTTGACTTGGCTCGGTTAGCGTAAAACGTGAATCAAACACGAGTTTTCCACGATAAAAAACCAATCCAAAATCAATATTAGCCAGTCGTTGACCATTCCAACGAATATTGCCTGTTTTACGATCGGTTAAATGTAAAAATTGGGTGAAAACTTCCCATGCGCCAAAGGCAAATAAATATTCAGGGCTATCACGTAAATTATAGACTTGTCGAGGGGTTATAACATCAAAAAGACTTTCAGTAATAATAAGGTCATTACTGCATAAATAACGAATAGGGGTATCGGTTAACAAATTATTAAATTCTAAACCAATACCTTCTTTAATAGCCCCTTCCCAAGCATGCTTAATGTAAAAACGCTTTAATGTTTTTTCTTGGGTTTCAAAAATAACTTCCGCACAATGCGACAAAATAGGACGAATACGTTTGAATCTTAAATCTGTTACCTGACAACAAAAAAGATGCGTGGCGTAAAAACATAATAATGTCTCTGAGGCAAGTGATTCCTCATAGCTTTTCATTTCAAGGTAATGTAAAGCGTCGATAATATTAAAATTATCATTAATACCCTTTTGTTGCAGGGTAGCCAATCTTTTTAAAGAGAACAAACACGCGTTGACGACTTCTTGAATAGCAAGCATTTTATTAACACTATTTGATAGAGGAGTTAAGTGGAAGAGGGGGAAAACACAAAAACCTACTTAACTGGTTAAAAGGATAAAGAAATCAAGGGGGAAAATCAAGGGGTCAGCCAGCTTGATTTTTTTCATAAATCAAGGGGTCAGCCAGCTTGATTTTTTTCATTGCCCGCACAACTTGACCTTATTTTAATAATTTATCAAGCATTTTTAATGATTTTAGGTATAAAAAGTCAGTTATTTTTTAACTTTCTCAACACTTCCGCCTACCGTGACTGTTTGTAATAATTTGGGATTAATCCGCCGCTTAAACGCTTCTTTAATCTCTGTCACGGTAACGACTTCAACCCGTTTCGGAAACGTGTCAAGATAATCTAGTGGTAAATGATTAAAGCTAATCATAGCAAGATAATTGGTTAGTTTACTATTGTTATCAAAGCGCAACACAAATCCACCAGTAATATTTTTCTTAGCGGCAATTAACTCTGCTTCGGTTACACCCTTATCAATAAACTCACTTAAAGTGGTGTTTAAAACTTTTAAAGCTTCCTGTGTTTGATCGTTTTTAGTTTGTAATCCAATCGTAAAAGGGCCTTTTTTAATCATGGGCGAAAAATAACTATACGCACTATAGGCTAAGCCTCTTTTTTCGCGTATTTCTTTCGACAACCTAGAAACCAAACCGCTACCGCCTAAAATATGATTCCCCACATAAAGGGCAATATAATCTTTATCATGGCGATTTATACTAGGAAACCCAACGAGGATATGTGTTTGTGTTGATGGAAAGTTAATATACTGAGTTGTCGCTTTCTTAGGTAATTTAACATCAGCTAAAGGCACGGGTTTTTGCCCTTTCGGTAATTTAGCCATTAAAGTTTCAGCCGTATCCGTTGCCTGTTGTTTATTTAATGCACCCACAATAACAATCATTGCATTCGCGGTGACATAATAATTTTGATAAAACTGTTTAATATCACTCGATTTAAAAATAGAAACGGTTTTAATATAACCAGAACTGGGGTAGGCATAAGGATGTTTACCATATAGAGCTTTATCAAATGCTAGTCCTGCAACTGCCCCAGGTGATTCTTCACGGTGTTTTAATCCTGCTAATACGCGCTTTTGTTCTCTATCAAAATCAACCTGAGCAAAGGTTGGCTGCGTTAAAATAACTTGCATCGTTTCCAAAGCTTTATCAAAAAGTTTAGGAGCTGTCAGCGTTCTTAATGATAATGAAGCGGTATCGGTACTTGCACCGACACTAAATTGCGCCCCTACACTCTCAAAACGTTCTGCAATTTGGTCAGCATTCCATTTACCCGCCCCTGTATCTAATAAACCTGAGGTAAAGGCGGCAATGCCATATTTATTTTTATCTCTGGCACTTCCCGCATCAAACACAATTTTTATATCAACCATCGGTAATGCAGGATTGTTGACATAATAAACAGGCACCCCTTGCGTGGTTTGCCAGTGTTCAATTTTAACCGCCGCTTGAATTGAAAAAGAACAAATTAGCAATAAAAAACTTAATAATTTAACGGACATAACGCGCTCCTGCGGTTGAAGAGGGTAGAGATTTGACCTGTTTATTAATCGGTTGTGGATCTAAATAGGCAATAGACAAGTGATCTTCAACTAAATATTTAATCGCCACTTCTTGTATTTTTTTTGCGGTGACTTGATTTATTTTATCCACATAACGATCGACTTCCTGCCAACCAATGCCGACTGTTTCCATCATGCCTAACAACATGGCTTGATAAAAATTAGAATCTTGTTGATAAACTGCCCCTGCCAATACTTGGGCTTTTATCCGCTGTAATTCTTCCTCACTGACCAAATGAGTTTGTAAGTCCTTAATCTCATTTTTTAATGCCGCCTCAAGTTCTGCAACCGTTTTACCTTCGGCAGGTGTGCCTGAAAGCGTCAATAAATCTTGTAGCCGTGATGACAAGGAATAGCCTGCACTAGCAGAAACGGCAATTTGTTGTCCTCGAACCAGATGTTTACTTAAACGCGCGCTGTTTCCACCATCTAAAATCCCTGCTAAAACTTCTAAGGCATACGCATCGCTATCGTCTTTTAATGTATTTAGCACAGGGACTTTATAGCCCATGAGTAAATACGGGAGTTTTGCAGGTAATTTTAGGGTCATTTTACGCACCCCGAGTTGTTCTATTTCGGTTTGCGGTTTTAACGGTTTAATTTTTTCAGCTTGAATGGGGGCAAAATATTTTTCTGCTAACGCAAAAACGGCGTTAGGCTCTACATCACCGACTATCACTAACGTTGCATTATTGGGGGCATACCAACGCCGATACCACGCTTTTAAATCCTCAACTTGATAGGCAGCAATATCGCCAGGCCAGCCAATGACAGGGTTTTTATAAGGGCTATTAGAAAAAGCTAACGCCATAAAATGTTCATACATCTTAGAATGGGGTTTATCATCGGTACGCATGCGGCGTTCTTCGGTAACCACTTCTAACTCTTTTACCAGTTCTTTTTTTAATAAATTCAGGTTTCGCATTCGATCGGCTTCTAATTTTAAGCTGATTTCCAACCTTGATTTTTCCAAGGTTTGAAAATAAGCGGTATAATCTTGTCCTGTGAACGCATTTTCATTGCCCCCATTTTCAGCAATGATTTTAGAAAACTCGCCTGCGGGATATTTTTTAGTTCCCTTAAACATCATGTGTTCTAACATGTGAGAAATACCTGTGATCCCATTAGGCTCATAGCTACTTCCCACTTTATACCAGATTTGGGTAACAACAACAGGAGAACTGCGATCTTCTTTAACCAAAATTTTTAAGCCATTTTTTAGAATTTTTTCATGAACTTGGTTTTCAGTTTCCGCGCTATTAACCCCTAAAGGTAAACAGCAAAGCACCATTAATAAAAACTTAAACTTCATAATTTCCTCAATAATAAAATGTTAGATTGCATTGAACGTTCTTGATAATCAATCGTTCGCTGTATTTTATACGATTATCGCCTGTGACTTGAAACCTAATGACACACGAAAACACAATTCTCCCTTGGAAAAACTACTTAGAACTATGTAAACCTAAAGTGGTTGCACTGATTATTTTTACCGCTATCGTTGGCATGTTATTAGCTGTAGATGGAATTCCACCACTAGATATATTTATTTATTCAACCATCGGCATTGGGCTTGCTGCAGCCTCCGCCGCTGCAATTAACCATTATATTGATCGCCAATCTGATGCACAAATGGCACGAACTGAAAACCGCCCCTTACCCAAAGGGGAGTTAAATGCAAAAAATGTTATTATTTTTGCATTAATCTTAGGGCTTATTTCAATGCTATTATTGATCTTTATGGTTAATATTCTGACCGCTTTCTTGACTTTTTTATCTCTCATTGGTTACGCGATTATTTATACCGTGTATTTAAAACGCATGACCCCACAAAATATTGTTATTGGTGGCGCGGCAGGGGCAGCACCGCCCGTTTTAGGCTGGTGTGCGATGACAGGTGAGGTTCACCCATTTTCTTTATTATTATTTTTAATTGTTTTCATTTGGACACCGCCGCATTTTTGGGCATTAGCGATTGCAAGGCGTGAAGAGTATGCAAAAATTGAAATTCCCATGTTACCTGTAACACATGGGGTTGAATTTACCCGATTGCAAATTTTACTGTATACCATTTTGTTATTTATGGTAACTTTATTACCCTATTTAACGGGAATGAGCCATTTAATTTATCTCTTTACCGCTGTTCCCTTAGGTTTTATCTTTCTATATTTTGCTATTTTAATGATGAAACGAAAAGATGATAAAACGGCAATGAAAACCTTTGGTTTTTCGATTGTTTATTTAATGTTAATGTTTGCCGCTTTGTTAGTCGATCACTATATTCCGTTGAGTTTTTAAAAAAATTAAAGTGGGTCATTTAGAAAGTGCTAAAAAAACCTCGTAATACTTTAATCATATCAAGATGGTCATAAACCCCTGCACTTTCACGAATACTATGCATTGCCCACATGGGATTACCGACATCAACCGTACGAATCCCAAGTTTTGCCGAACTCATAGGACCTAGTGTACTACCACAAGGTATATCTGTTCGATGGGCATACTGCTGATAAGGAACATCTTCTTGTTGACACCAGTTAATAAACATCGCCTCAGAAACACTTTCACTACTATAACGCTGATTTTCATTTACTTTTATCACAGGCCCTTGATTAACCATGACTTTGTGATTCGGTTCATAAGCTGCGGGAAAATTAGGCTGATACGCATGTGCCATATCCGCACTAATCATAAAACTCATCGCTAATGTACGCTGATAATCCTCTTGATTATTATCAAGATTAAAAGCAATACGGGCTAATGTATCACTTAAAAAATTGCCATTCGCCCCTTTATAAGTTTCACTGCCAATTTCTTCATGGTCAAAAAAAGCACAAACTAAAGTCGCTTCAGGTTGCTTAAGTTTATTATCTAATAATGCTTGTAAACCCGCATGACAAGAAGCTAAGTTATCTAATTGACTATTGCTATAAAATTCTTGATTTTCTCCCCAAAAACTGCCTTTTTGGGTATCATAAACATTCAATTCCCAAGCAAGTATTTGTTTAGCATCAATCCTTGTTAATTTCTCTACAAGTTTATAAAAACGATGTTCGGGTAATTGTTCATTAGCGCAAGCTAAAAGTAGCGGTAATTCATTTTGTTTATGAAACTTTAAGCCTTCTGTATTCACTTTACCATTCATGTGAATCGCTAAATTAGGTAAGCGTAATAAAGCTTCTTTGCAATGAACTAACTGCGTTGTGATAATACCTTGGTTATCTTTATAACTAATTCGTCCTGCCAAACTTAAATCACGATCGCTAAACGTCGCTAAAATCGGGCCACCATAGACTTCAACGCCTAAACGTAATAAGCCCCCTTCATAATGGGGGGCTTTAGGTTTAATTCGTAAGCCTGGTGAATCGGTATGCGCACCAATGATTTTATAGCCTGTTTTTGTTAATGATTGCTGACCGACTATAAAAGCAATGAGAGAAGAATCATCACGAATTAAAAAATATCGCCCCCCTTTTTTTAATTTCCAAGCAACTCTTTCTTCAAGCTCTTGAAATTGATGGGCTAATAATTGTTTTTTAATCGAATAAACCGCATGCCAAGGACTTGGGCTTGCATCAATAAAATGAAGTAAATCAGAAACAGATTGTTGTGCAATATTCATAAGGGGCTAAATTCCAAGGCGGCTGAATTAATGCAATAGCGCAAGCCTGTCGGTTGCGGTCCATCTGGAAAAACATGCCCTAAATGGGCTTGACACTGTTGGCAAACAATTTCAATCCGCACCATCCCTTGGCTTTCGTCTTTGATTTCAGACACACTAGACTGAGAACTAACCGCCCAAAAACTAGGCCAACCGCTGTGTGAATTATATTTTGTTTCTGAGTCAAATAAGCGATTACCACAACAAACGCAATGATAGCGACCTTGTTGTTTATGATTTAGGTATTTACCTGTAAACGGAGCTTCGGTGGCTTTATGCCAGCAAACATCGAATTGCTCAGTGGTTAATTTTGTTTGCCAATGGGTCGCAGAAGG